>CAZJCO010000199.1:0-5719 GCA_964544375.1 uncultured Myxococcales bacterium | reverse complement strand
ACGCGACCCGGCTTTCGTCGATTTTTTCTTTGCCGCTTTCTTCGCCGTCGGCTTGCCGGCTGATTCTTTCTTCGCGGTTTTCTTCTTCGCTCGCTTGGCCGCCGGCTGTTTCGCAGACTTATTGCGAGCGGTCTTCTTGCGACTCACTTTTTTGCCGGCCGCCTTCTTCCCTACCTTCTTCTTGCTACGCTTCTTCGCTTTCTTTCGCGCGGTCTTCTTCGTGGCTTTTTTCGTCGCCTTCTTGCGAGCGGTTTTCTTGCTCGCCTTCTTGCGCCCCCGCTTCTTTTTCACCGCCATCGATCGATTGCTCCTTCCGTTATCGCTTGGGCCGCCCGTCTCTTCGCAACTACGCTATCGCGCCGTTTCGTCGATTAGAAACAAACTCTGTGACTCGCACCACACCGATTCGGCCGCATATCCTTCCGGCTTCTTGCGAAGATCGATCATCAAATACCACCGCCAGGGCGGGTCCCCATGATCGACGTATTCGCCTGTCAGCCGTCCCGTGAATTCCTGACGCGCTGCGTATTGCCCGTCGCCCACCGGACCGCCGCCGTCGCATTCGGCGAGCTTTCCGGCCATCTCGGGATCGAAGCCGGATCGCAGGGGAATCGGCGCTTTTTCCTTGCGCGTCGTCATGCGCTTGGGCTGCGCACGCGCTCTGGGCGCGGCTTGCGGGTCATCGGGCCGTTCGCTCGTCGCAAGCGGCACAATCTCTCACTCCCAGGCCGGTTTTCCGGCGAAATGGAACGTGTTTCACCGGCGCAACCTAGCCCGTTCGAGCACTTCTCACAAGCCGGGAAACGCCGCTGAAAGCCTTCTTGTGCTGTGGTAAACGCAAGTATTGGTGTAGAATAGCGCGCCCGCTCCGAAGACGAGGACGATGGAGCACAAGAAGTATTCCGGAGAGAAACCAGCAACATTTTTCGCTCCCGCCGAACGCGTCAACGCATCCGAACTGGCCCGGCAGAGGGCCGCCGTTGCCGGCAATCCTCTGTTTGACGTCCTGCAAGAAGCCGTTGACGGTTTTCTCATGGTCCTGAATCGTCAGCGACAGGTTCTGGCCGCGAATCGCGCACTCCTCGAGTTTGCCGGAGCCGAGGACGAATCGGCAATCCTAGGCCGTCGCCCGGGTGAAGTCCTGGGCTGCATTCATGCCGAAAGCGGCCCTTCGGGGTGCGGAACCTCTCGATTCTGCGCGACCTGCGGCTCCGTGCTGGCAATTTTGACCAGCCAGCAGGAAGGCCGGCCCGTCGTGCGCGAATGCCTTGCCACGTTGAGCGGTGCGGGGAAATTCCGCGCGCGCGAATTTCGCGTGCGCGCGACGCCGGTTCACGCCAACGGCGATGAGTTCACGGCATTGGTCTTCAGCGACATCAGTTCCGAAAAACGGCGGGACGCGCTCGAACGGATGTTTCTTCACGACATCATCAACACCGCGAGCGGTGTTTCGGGTCTCAGCAAAGTACTCACACGCATCGACGCCCCTTCGAAGCCGGACATCGCGCAGCGCATTGCCACACTCAGCCGGCGGTTGATCGAAGATGTCAAGACCCACCGCTGTCTCGCCGAAGCCGAACGGGGCGAGATGCGGCTCACGCCGCGCGAAGTGAGCCCCGAACAGATCCTGGCGCTGCTCGCCGGTATCTTCGAACGGCATGAGAGCACGGCGGACAAGCAACTCGTCTTCGAACAGGCACGGCGGCCATCGGACGACGATGATGCGCCCGCAGCCGGCTATACGTTGAGTGTTGACGTCTCACTACTGCTTCGTGTTCTCACGAGCATGGTCAAGAACGCGCTCGAAGCGACCGAACCTGACCATACGGTGCGCGTATGGTACGAACGCCGTGGTGACCACCATGTCTTCTTGGTCAAGAACCCGGGGAGCATTCCCGAATCTACGCAATTGCAGATTTTCCGCCGATCGTTCAGCACGAAAGGCGAAGCAGGCCGCGGCATCGGGACGTACAGCATGAAGCTGTTCGGCGAGCGTTACCTCGGCGGTAAAGTTTCGTTTGCCTCCGATCCTGAGCACGGAACCGTCTTCTGGATCGAACTCTGAGCAGAACCTGCGTCGGGCTGCGCTTGCCGCAGGAGAGCGATCGGGTTTGAATCGGCGGCTGTGAGCAATCCTGGCGCACTCGCGGGAATCCGTGTTCTCGATCTGGGCGAACTCGTCTCGGCGCCCTTCTGCTCAAAGCTTCTAGCAGACTACGGTGCGGACGTGATCAAAGTCGAACGTCCGGGCAAAGGAGACCCCGCGCGCGCATGGGGACCGTTTCCCGATGACGAACCGCATTTGGAAAAGAGCGGTCTGTTCTTCTTCATGAATACCAACAAGCGGGGCATTACGCTGGACCTCACCCGTGATGCGGGTCGCAAGCTGTTCAAACGACTGGTCGAGCAGAGCGATGTCGTCGTCGAAAACTTTCGTCCTGGACGACTCGCCGAATGGGGAATCGATCACGGCCGGCTGGCCGAGATCAACCCCGACCTCGTCACGATTTCGATTTCTCCCTTTGGCCAAACCGGCCCCTACGCTGGCTGGAAAGGCTGCGACCTGAACGCGTATCATTTGACCGGCGCCAGCCACCGTTACTGCGGACGTCCCGGCGAGCCGCCGCTCGAGCACGGAACCTTCTCGGCGGACTATTACGGCGCCATGACGGCAGCGGCCTGGGGACTGGCGGCCGTCTACGGCCGCGAACGCACGGGCGGCGGACAGCTGGTGGACGTATCTTGCGCCGAGGCAATCGCCGCGACCTTCGTCGGCGGTCAGAACATCGGCGGTTACGCGCAAGACGGCAAGTACGACACGCGCACGGGCGTCGGCATGTCGCTCGGCGCGCCGGCAACGATCCTGCCCTGCAAGGACGGCTTCGTCTGGATTCTCGCGCTTGAACTCGGCCAATGGAAAGGACTGGTGCGCGCGATGGGAAATCCCGAATGGGCCCAGCTCGATATGTGGGACGACATGTTCACGCGGGCGCAGAACTCCGACGCAATGTATCCGCTGATCGAACAGTGGACGATGGAGCACTCGAAGTTCGAAATCATGGACGTTTGTCAGGCCAACGGCGTTCCGGTCTCGGCCGTCTTCACCGTGGCGGAGGCCGCCGAGCACCCGCATCTGGCCGAGCGTGCGTACGTCGTCGAGCTAGAACATCCGTTTTTGGGAAAAGTCCGAGACCTCGGCCCACCGTTTAAACTGCCGGCCTGCCCCGGCGGCCCGGTGCGTCCGGCGCCGCTACTCGGACAGCACAACGAGGAGATTCTCTCGGGCGAACTAGGGCTGTCCGACGAAGACCTCGCTGGTTTCCGTAACGAAGGTGTCGTGTAGAGATGCGAACCACGCGCCGGCATCCGGGGAGGTGGAGCTAGCAATGGCCGGCAGCATGCCGCTTGAAGGAATCCGCGTTGCCAACTTCGGTTGGGTGTGGGCCGGCCCGGTGGTCGGCCAGACGCTCGCGTTTCTCGGCGCCGACGTCCTGAAGATCGAGTCTCGAGCACGCATCGATCTCAGCCGCACCCTGCTTCCGTTCGCCGGCGGCGAGCGAGATCCCGACCGCAGCCTATCGAACCACGCCTGCTGGGCCGGCAACGGTAGCGTCACGCTCAACCTATCGAAGCCCGAAGCCCGTGAACTCGCCCTCGAGATCGTCTCGCATTGCGACGTGGCGATCGAAAACTTCGGTCCCGGCGTCGTCGCCAAGCTCGGTCTCGGTTATGAGCAACTGCGCAAAGCGCGACCCGACCTGGTGATGATCTCGATGCCGGCGGCCGGGCTGTTCGGTCCGCTCAAGGACATCCGCACCTACGGCTTGAGCGTCACCAGTGTCACCGGGCTCGACAGTCTCACCGGCTATGCAGACGGGCCACCGGTACCGGTGGAAAACGCCTTTGCCGACCCCTTGAACGGCATCATGGGTGCCTTCGCCGTTTTGGCTGCCCTCCGGCATCGTGACCGTACGGGCGAAGGACAGCACATCGACTATTCCCAGCAAGAAGCCGTCATGCAGATGGTCGGCCCGGCGTTCATGGACTACGTGCTAAACGGCCGTGTGGCCCGGCCGATCGGAAACCGGCATCCGCTTGGCCGCGCGGCGCCTCACGGCGTCTTCCCCTGCGCGGGCGAGGACCGTTGGATCAGTATCGCCGTGTCGGACGACGACGAGTGGGCGGCACTCGTCGTGTGCATGGGTGAGCCGCCTTGGGCGACCGACAAACAGTTTGCGAACTTGCCGGGACGAGTCGCTGCCCTCGATACGATCCATGAAGGGCTCGCCCAATGGACACGCGGGTTCGACGACCGCGATTTGGCCCAGCGCCTGCAAGCGACTGGCGTGGCCGCCGCACCGGTGTCGAGCATCGCCGACTTGCTCGACGATCCCCACTACCGGGCGCGTGAGACGTTCGTCGAAGTCACGCATCCGCTCGGCTTCGACGAAACGATCTACGGCGGCTACGTAAAGATGAGCCGGACAACGCCCCGCGTTACCCCCGGACCCGTGCTAGGCCGCGACAACGACCGCGTCTTTCTCGACTTGCTGGATATGTCCGAGGACGAGTATCGCCGGCTCCTCGACGAGCAAATCATCTACTGAACAAAATTGTCTCGGGCACGCACCCGGGGCCTTGTCAGAACCGTCAAACAATGATGCAGTGAGGGTGCCTGGAACGCCCCGAACTCCACAGGGGATTTGGGAGGTCGGACGGATGCCAGAGACAGTCGCTTACCTCGAGTCGGAGGGTGTAATCGAAGTACGTTCTTCGGGAACCGTCGCCCTCGAAGAACTCCTGCAAACGCGCCGTACGGTCGCGCGGTTGCTTGAAGAGCATGGCGCCGCGGGCGTACTCATCGACGCGCGAGAGCTTTCCGTTCTTCCCGAGAACATCGACATGTTCGACTTCGGCGCAGGATTTCAACAAGAGTCCGCGTATCACGACCGTCGCCTCGCAATCGTTTCCAGCGCCGACGTTCGCGAAAGTGTCGAATTCTTCGAGACCGTCACCCGTAACCGCGGCGTCAATGTCCGCGTCTTCGACTCCATCGATGCGGCTAAGAGCTGGCTGACGGAGTAATTTCGAAAGCTGCCGAGCCTCGCTCGAGGAGCCGCGCGACCGAGGACAGTCCCCGTTCGACCGTCAAGGCCGCGAGCGGCAGGTACCAAAGAGCCAGGCCTCGCGTCACGTAGCAGTCGCCCGACCGAACATCACGCAGTGGAGCGGCGACAAAGATCCCTTAGTGCGACACCAAGTCGCGGGTAACAAAACGCAAAATCTCCACTCTCGGCAACTGCCGGCACGACGCGCTGGCTGGCAAGAAGTACATTCGACATCTCGCCGAGTCCTATCCGCAGCGCAAGCTTCGGCACACGCAAGAATGCCGGCCGCCGCAGAGTCCGAGCCAGCACCCGTGTAAACTCAGCATTTCGAACTGCGCCCGGTGCTACCGCGTTGACCGGACCCGAGACCGTTTCGGTATCGAGCGCCCAACAAACCAGCGAGGCCAAATCGTGGACGTGGATCCAGCTCATCCACTGGCACCCGTCGCCGAGCGTTCCTCCGAGACCAAGACGAAACAGCAGCAGCATACGAGGCAGCGCGCCGCCGTCTCGCGCAAGGACCATACCCAGGCGCAGGGCCACGCATCGTGGCCCCGCCTGCTGGGCGGCAAAGATCTGCGCCTCCCAATCGCGACAAATCTGAGCGAGAA
>CAZJCO010000198.1:0-5735 GCA_964544375.1 uncultured Myxococcales bacterium | reverse complement strand
GCACCTACGCACACGCAGCTACCAGAGAATCACCTTGATGTTTACGTGTCTGAGCACACCTAGGATCTGCTGCGCCGCGCGTGGAATGAGCGGTGCGTGTTTCCGAATTTTCCAGCGGCCGCGGCGCTTCGTGTAACTAAGGAAGTTGTCGCGGGGTGTGCCGAGATAGATGTTCCGGCCGCAACTTCGGGCGCCTCTCAGGTCCTCGCCGCTGAACCGCTCCCACTCGGGAGCGGGATTCTTTCCGCCGCGGTGGGTGTGATAGTCCCCGGTCGCCCGCCATCCTGCGGGACAGCGGCCGGGAAGCTTACCGCCGCTCCTCTTTGGCATGCGCCCGGGCCGCGTCGCCATGTATTGTCGTCCCCGCTTGCAGATGAACCCGCCGTGTTCCCAGTCCATCCGCTTCGACCGCGGGTTGACGAACTTGAGCGCGTCGCGCGCGGCCGCTCTTTCGCTGCGGAACTTGTCTCCGGGCTTCAGCCCGTCGGGATCGCTACGGTTGACGGGATCGCCGAACGCGTAGGCGTAGAGGTTGGCGTCGCCTCCGGCGAAGCGGACCGGATCCTTGGTCGTCCAGCGCCCTGTTTCTGCGTCGTAGTCGCGATGCCCGAAGCGCACTAGCTCGGTATCCGGATCGTAGATGCCGCCGGCGAAACCGAAAGGCTGGAAGCCGGGGTTGCTGTCGTGCAAGATGCGCCCGTACGCGTCGTAGTCGATGCGTTGGACGATCTGCCCGGTCGCGATGTCGACGACCAGGCGCACGCTGCCCAGGTAATCCGTCACCAGCCGATAGGTCGCGCCGCCGCGGTCCATGTAGTCGGGCACTTCGTCGCGAACGCCATAGACGAAGCGGCTGACGACGCTCCCGCTGCCGTCGAGTTCGGCAGCCGGTCCCGTCTGTTCCGCGTACAGGAATCCCTGCGTGAGGGTGCCGTCGATCTTCTTGCCGATCCGCCGGCCCTCTCCGTCGAGGACGTAGTCGATCCGCCGGCCATCGGGCAGATCGGCGCCAAGCAGGTCGCCGAGCTCATCGTAGTGGTACGTGGTGGTTTGTCCGCCGGCGGTCTTCGTGCGGAGGTCTCCCGCGGCCGTATACGTGTAGGTGTTGGCTCCATAGCTCAGCAGCCGGTCTTGCGCGTCGTAAGTGGCTGAACGAGTGCCGGAATGGTCGGTGACGCTGCTGCGATTTCCGTTGGAGTCGTAACCGTAGGTGGCGACGGTGCTACCGTCCTCTTGGACCGAGGTGAGCTGGCCGTCGGCATCGTACGCGTAGTCGTAGACCACCGTCACGCCACTGATTTCTTGGGTTTCTCGAGTGACGCGACCGACAGTGTCGCCGACGAACCGGGCATCGTAGAGCGTGGTTCCCGAGTAGGCCGCCGTCAGACGGTCGATTTCGCCGAAGCCGTTGTGCGTCATGGTCGTGGTAACGCTTCCGAGCGCCGTGCCGGACAGAATCCCGGTTGCGGCGTCACGCGCGATACTCATTGCGCCGGCCGATGTGATCAGTCCGTCGTTGTCGTACGTATACGCGATTTGGTGCGCTCCGTTCACGCTGGTCGATGCCAAGCGAAGATCGTTGTCGTGCGTTGCAGTGACCGTGCCCGAGACGGTGCCGTTCCAACTGACGCTCGTGGCCAGGTAACCGTCGTAGGTATAGTCGATGGTGCCGCCGTCCGGTGCCGTCACGCGCGAGAGTGCGCCGGTCGTAGGATCGTAGGTGTAGCCGATCGCGCCGCGCCCGAGCGTCATGCTCGACATGCGACCGGCGCTGTCGTAGGCGAACGCGACCGTCGAGCCGTCGGGCCGGGAAATCGTCGTTGCTTCGGCGTCGATGTCGTAGGCGTACAGCGTCGGTCCGCCTCCGGAGATGGCCGGCGGCGTGTACGAGGCTTCAAGATCGATCGCCGTATGGCTGAAGCCGTGGGCGAGTCCGCCCGGTGGGGTGAGCGAGGTCATATTGCCTGAAGCGTCGTGATCGTAGGCGACGGTTCCGCCGCCGGGCAGATCGATGCCGGCGATGCGGCCGATGGGGTCATAGCGGAAAGTACGCACCCGCGACGCGGGATCGGTGATCGACGCCGCCCAGCCGCTGGCGTTGTAAGTGTAATCGAAGCTCCGAGCGCCGATGCCGCTGCCTTGAGTCACTCGCGCGATGCGGCCACGCGAATCGTATTGGAAATAGAACCGCTCGAGATCTCCGATCTGGGACTCGATCGGCCGGCCGAGCGAATCAAGTACGGTGACGATCTGGCGGCCTTCGGGACTTGTTTCGGTGAGAGTACGCGCGGCTCCATCGTAGGAGCTGACGTATACTTTTCCGTTGACGTCGGCCGTCTCGGTTTGCGTCGCGATGCCGAAGATATTTCCGGGATCGGGGAGATCTGCCGTGCGCGATTTCTTGATCGCCAGCGTCAGGCCGCCGGGCGTGGCTGCCGTGGTCTCGCTCGCAAACGGAGCCAGCATGCCCAGACGCGGATCGGGTGAGTACTTGACCGTCAAGGTCATGCCGTTTGCGGTCGAGGTCTGCACGGTTTCGTCGGTGCCGATCGTGACGACGTTCGTGGTGCCGTCGGCGGCGACGGCGGTGCGCCGCCGGCTGCCGTCGGCGAGGGTCTCGTTGCGATAAACGGTGGAGCGGCCAAGAGCCGTGGTCTTGGTGACCTCAAAGCCGCCAGCGATCTTGCTCCGCGCAAGCGTCTGATAGCCGCCCACCGGATCGTCGTCGCGCGTAAGCAGGCCTTGGGCATCGTAGCCGAAGGTGTGCAGGTTACCGCGCGGGTCGGTGAGCTGGGAGAGCAGACCGTCGCTTGCATGGGTGAGCCCAACGGTTCCTCCTGCTGCGTCGGTGACTGAAGCGAGCCAACCGCTTGCATCCGTCGTCAGCACCGTGCGCTGGCCGTAGGGCCCCACAATGCCGGTCGGATTGCCCGAGCCGTCGCGCTCGACGATCGTCTGATTGCCGTCTCCATCGGTGATCGCTGCGAGCAGACCGCGGGCGTCGTAGGCGAAGCGGTAGAGTACGGTTCCCGTGAGAGCGTGCAGGGTTCTCAGGTGCTGTCCGGTATCGTCGAAGACGTAGACCTCGCTGCCGTCTTCCGAAGCCAGCGCAATCTCGCTGGTAAGCGAAACTCCGGTCAGTGTCGCTCCGATGCGACGGATACGTTGATTGCCCGTATCCGCCAGGTACAGCGCACCATCGGGACTCAGCGCCAACGCTTCCGGGGCCAAGAACAACGCGTCCGTCGCGGGACCGCCGTCGCCCGCAAAGCCGAACCACGGCGTGGTCCATAAGATACGGCCGGCCAGCCTCGTGAGGATCCCATGCTTATCGATCTTCAAAACTCGCCTTAGGTTGCCGTCATAGAATATGACGTCTCCACTGCGGGAGACGTTCAGCATCGAGGGGTGGAAGACCGCGTCGGTTGCTGGGATGCCTTCGCCGAGGTTGTACCCTCCCGCGTCGCCAGCGATCGTCGTGATGGTTCCGTCCGGCCGGACTCGGCGGATCGCCCCGTACGAATGCAGCGTTGCGATGTACACACTGCCATCCGGACCGACGGCAATATTCTGAACGCCACCGATCGAAGACTGATCGGCCGGCACTCCGTCCGGTCCGTCGCCTGGCGTTCCGTTTCCCGCGAACGTGTCGATCGTTCCGTCGGGAGCCACGCGACGCACGCGGTACCATCCACCGATGTAGATACTTCCGTCAGGACCGACGGCGATACGCTGAGGCATTTGGAGAGTGGCGTCAGTCGCGCGTCCCCCGTCGCCCGCGCTTACTCCCTGGCCATTCCCGGCGACCGTCGTGATGATGCCGTCGGGGCCGATCTTGCGAACGCGCGCATTGCCTTGGTCGGCAACGTATAGGCTGCCGTCGGGACCGACGGCCATGGACATGATGGGTCCTCCAAATCGCGCCCAGAGCGCCGGGCCGCCGTCTCCGCTGTAGCCGTAGCCCGGCCCGCCGGCGATGCGCGTGACGAGACCGTTACGGATCGAGAGGATCTGCCATCCGAGCATGGGCGTTGGCGCAGCGAGCGTTGCCACGTAGGTGGTTCCGTCGGCGCCGATCGCCAGAGCTCTCGGGTTCCAGAGCGTGACCTTGTCGGCAGGTCCCTCACAGAGACAGCTCGAACCGCAGTACGTATTTCCTTGGAAGCACTTTACGCCCCCAACGACCGTATCGATGATCGTCGGTGTGGCCTCCGCGCTGCGGTGCCCGCCGTCTCCCCGATAGAGTACTTTGCCGACAGGGTCGTAAGCATGATGGGCGTCGAGCGTCCAGCCTCCGAGCCCTTGCCCACGGGCATCCCAGGCACCGACGGCTCCCTTCCAAGTACGCCACAGGGTGACCTGCCGGCGCGTGCGGCTGCCGGTGATCGTGCCCGCGCCGTTGTAGCCGAACTGAGGAGTTGCTTGGTAGGCGCCGCAGTACGTGAAACCGATCTTTACGGTGACAGGCTGCGATCCTTGTAGCGTCCTTCCGTAAGTGTCTTTGCCGTCCCAGGTGAAATCGTAGCTTTGATTCGTGATGTCGGTAACGGTTGCAGCGGCCTTGCTCGCACGGGCCGTCAGTGGGGAAACCGACCCCACGCCGATCAGTGGCGGCTGGTGTAGGCAGGGGTGGTCGCGATCCAAGCTGTAGTTCGTCGTGCGTCCTGCGACTTCGATTCTGAGTTCTACGCCGACGAGACTTGCCGGTACCGCCGCGCCCGTCAGCGGGATGTGCAGTGAATAGCCCGCCTTGCGTCCCGGCACCCTGCTGCTGCGGTAGTTGAGCGTAAAGTCCGTGCCCGCCACCGGAATCTCTTCGCCGAGAACCTGACTCTCACATTCGATGATCGACCCGCTTCCTTCGCAGGGATCGTCCGGTTCTTCTTCTTCCGGATCGTCCTGGTCGGGGTAGATCGAATCGTCGGGCGGTCCCCAGCCCCAGTTGGCGTCCCAAGGGCTGAAGTGCTCGACTTCGATTCTCCACAGACCATCTCCGGCCGCGTGCGAGCCGGCCAGCGCGGTGCGCTCGGCGTCCGTGATCCCGAGGGCGTCGAGCGTCGCTTGATCGTCGGCCAGGCCGTCGCCGTCGGTGTCCAAGTCCGCCATGCCCGCCGTGATCGAGACGATGCCTACGATCACGCCGCTCTTGCTCGGCTTCCACTGTCCGCTGCTGCGGTCGTAGTAGCCCACCGGCACCGTCATCCCCGCCGGGCCCTGCAGGAAGTTGTCGACGTAGAAGACCACCGGCCGGTCGAAGGCGACGTCCTTGGCCCCGGCGGCAATCGCCTCATCGCTGCTCAGCTCAAAGGCATAGGTATAGGCACTGTTGGGCGGTAGCTCGGCCGGCATCGCCTCGTCTCCGGCCGCGTCGTCGGTGTACTCGGTGGCGCGCACGTTGAGCGTGGTTACGGCCTGGCGCGTGCCGTCGTCCATCACCAACTCGGCGCCGGTCCCCTGGTTGAACATCACCATTGCGCGCCGATCGCCGGCGGCGTCGCTCACCAAGCTCGCCTGGTGCACTTGAATCGGTGCGCTCGAAGTAAGATCGACCGTCGTTACCGCCGCGTCGACTTGCAGCAGCACCACCTCGGGCGCGTTGGTCGTCGCCTGCCAATCGACCGCGATCTGGCGCTGCGCCGGCAGGTAGCCCGGCTTCTCATAGGTCAGCGTGAGCGGTCCGCCGCCGTTGACCACCAGGTCGAAGCGTCCGTCTGAGCGCGTCTGCGTCGCTCCGA
>CAZJCO010000197.1:0-5770 GCA_964544375.1 uncultured Myxococcales bacterium | reverse complement strand
CTAGCGGGCGCGGCAGGCTTGACCGGCGCCGCTTTTTCGACCGGTGTTTTTGGTACCTTGGGAACCGACGCAACCGCCACCGTTTTGTCCGGTGCCGGGAGCACCGGCGGCGACGGCGCTCCCGCAACTGCCGCACTGTTCTTTTCGCTCTCGGCGACGGGCGCGCTGCCGGCTGTCTTTTGTTCCGCTTGAACCGTGGGGCTGTTCGCCGAAGTCGTCGCCTTTGGCGCCCTGGGGACGCCGGCTGAGGGATTGGCGTTGACGGTCGGGGCTACCGCGACGGTTTTGGTCGTCGCCGTCACTGCGGCCGCCGCAGCCTTCTTCGCTGCTGGTGCCGTCGAGGCTTTCGTCGCCGCGGACTCGGCTGCGACTCTCGCCTTTGGAGCCTCCGTGAGAATCTCCGAGGGCGGGCCCATCACCGAATCGATCAAGTAGCGGCCGCCGAGCGCACCGGCCGCCAATCCGCCTGCAATGACCAATACCGAGACCGGCAGCCGCCGCTTACGCGGCAGTTCGGGAGTGACTTCAGAAGACGGCGGCGGGGTTGCCGCAGGAGCGCCGGTGACAGCACTAGCCTCTTCGGCGCCTCCGGCATGATTGGCAGCGCCCCGGCGGCGTTGCGCCTTACGTAGTGCATCGAGAATCGCGCTCACGAACCATCCGGGCCCGCCACGCGGACCCCGGTCGATTCTAGCAGAGTCGGGTAGCGAAATCGCGCAAGCGACGCGTACAGGGCCAACTGGGTCAAGGCATCGGCCGCGCCCGTCTGTTCCAAAGCGTGCTTGGCTTGCAGCGCGCGAACGGCGTCGCGTGTGGTATGGTCGTAGGTTCCCGTGGGCTCTTCGGCAAGCAAGCCGCTCTCACGCAGCAGGCTTTGCAGACCGAGAACCGCCGGCCCGCGGGTTCCCGGAGCCAAAGGGCCGCTGAGGCGCCGGGTATCGCGCCACAGCATGTGGACCTGGCCACCCCAGTGGCGGCGCAAGTCGTCGCGCGCGACGGTCACCCGGTGCTGCATGACCAAGGTTGCGGTTTGCTCATCGAGCTTTTCGAGCAAGGCAAAGCGGCCCTGGTCGCGGTCGGGCGCCAACTCGACCACTGCCGGAACGTTGAATTGCTGTAACTGCTCCAAGGCCATCGAGGCGGCAACGTAGCGCAGACTCCGGCGGGCCCCGAGAATCTGCAGGTCGAGCGTGCCGGCCGCGCGTTCGGCATCGGTCAGGCCGCGGCCGGACCAGACCTCGAGCAAGCGCGAGATCGCGCCGGAGGCTGCGTCGTAGGCCGTACCGGCTGCGATCGCGTCCGCCAGCGGAGCAAGCGTCACCGCTGGCGCCGCCGGAGCCGTTTGCTCCACTCGCGGATGAGCGTCGGCCGCTCGTTGTCCGTCAGCCGTCGCTCGATGCTCGCGATCGGTCTTCGCGCCGCGTTCCCTTCGAGACTTCGTCCGGCGCACGGCGGTGGTCTTCTCTTGTCGCGGCGCCACCGTTTGGCGGTCGGAGAACGAATCGACCTGTTGATCGACCAGCGGCGCAACCAACATGAACGCGACGCCTCCGGCGGCGACGGCGACTACGGCCGCCACTCCCAGGCGCGCCAACCAGCCGGCGCGACGAACGTGCAACGGCATACGGCCCTGCTCGAGCTCGACCGCCGCCAAACTTACCTCGCTGGGACTGACCCGCCGTGTCCCCTTCGTAAAGCCCACCAGTAGAGAGCGATGGGCTAAAATGTTGATCAGCCTTGGCACCCCACCGGAATGATCGTGAACCACGTCGAGCGCTCGCGGTTCGAATACGTGCGGGTCGCCGCCGGCGACCGATAGCCGGTGCCGGATGTAAGCGTGCGTCTCTTCTCGATTGAGCGGCTCGAGATGCCAGCGAAGATCGACCCGCTGCGAGAGCTGCAACAGCTCGGGCCGATCGAGCAGCGCGCGCAGTTCCGGCTGGCCGAGCAAAATGATCTGCAACAGTTTGTCGGTCTCGGTTTCCAGATTGGAGAGCAGGCGCAGCTCCTCGAGTACCATCGGATCAAGGTTTTGTGCTTCGTCGACGATGACGACCGCCCTGCCGCCCTCGGCCTTCTTTGCAAGCAGAAACTCGTTGAGCGAGCTTACAAGCTCCTTTTTATTGCTGCTGCGCGACGGCAGACCGAACTCGCCGTTGATCGTCTGCAGTAATTCGGAGGCGGTCAATACCGGATTGAAAATGTAGGCGACCGAAATCGAAGCCGGAGATTCATGAAGCAGCGCCCGGACCAGCGTCGTCTTGCCGGTGCCAATCTCGCCGGTCACGGCGACGAAGCCGCTCCCTTCTTGAAGCGCGTAAAGAAGGTGAGCATAAGCCTCCCGATGCTTCTCGCTGAGATAGAGATACTTCGGATCCGGCGTAAGCCGGAACGGCTGGTCGTCAAGGTCGAAGAAACGCTCGTACATTCGACGTCCGCGCCAATCATCCACAACCGGTCGACGGAATTCAAGCCGCCGTGGCGACAGCGTTCGATCCCGGCTAATGCTTTTGCGCTCGGGCACCACGGGCGCCTCGAACGACGGCAGCTGCAACCTTTACACATCGATGCAGAGAATCGAAGAAAACACGCAAGAAGCGCGCAAAGTCAGAATTCCGGCGCCGTTCTTCATCGTGGCGATCGCGAACTTTCTCTTTTTTTTGAATTTTGCTTTTTTTTTCTTGCTGCCGATCTGGGTCCTACGTCACGGCGCCGGAGAAGAAATCGCCGGCCGGGTGGTCGGCATCTCGGGCTTTGCCGGCCTGTGCGTTCTGCCCCTGATTGCCTATCTTCTAGACCGTTTCGGACGCCGGCGCTTCATGATCGGCGGCGCGCTGGTCTCTGCGTTGGCCTCCTTCGCCTTCATTGGAGTCGAGAACATCGGAACCCCGCTCTACCTTCTGCGCGTCGTCCAGGGAGCGGCTTTCACCTGCGCGTTCACTGGCGCGCAAACGCTGGCCGTTTTGTTCGCTCCGGTGGCCCGCCGCGCGGAAGCGATCGGCTGGTTCGGCGTCTCGACCATATTGACCCACGCGATCAGCCCGGCTCTGGGCGAACAAATCATCCGTTTGTACGGTTTTGACGCGATGTTCTTGGTAGGTGGCTTTCTCGGTCTGACGGCCTTCCTGCTCGCCTGCACTCTGCCGAAACCGCCGCCGCTGCCCACCGGCACCGACGCGCAGGCTCCCGACCCCAGCCTCGTACGTCGAGCCGTCGGCACGGCCTCGCTGGCAATGGTTTGCTACGGCTTCGGTTTCGGAGCGACGCAGACCTTCGTCCCGGTCTTGATGGAACGTCTAGAACTCGGACGGGTCGGCGCGTTCTTCGGCGCCTGGAGCGTTACCGCCGTATCCGTCCGGATCTTTTTCGGCAGCGCTTCCGACCGCTACGGCCGCCACGCCGTGCTGCTGCCGGCGATGCTGACGATGAGTCTCGCGGTAAGCCTGCTGATCTTCGTGCGTTCGTTCCACGGCATCCTGCTCGTCGGTCTGACGTTCGGCTTGGCCCAGGGGCTGCTCTATCCGACGATGAACGCGCTGGTTGCCGACTGGAGTAGCTCGCACAATATCGGCCGCATCCAATCGTTGTTCAGCGGTGCCTACAGCCTCGGAATCGCCTCTTGCGCGTTTTTCTTCGGGAGCATTGCCGAACGTTACGGTTACGGGGCAATGTTCGCGACGACCTTGGCAATTACGCTCGTGGGCCTCGGCATCTTTCTGAGAGGACCGCGCCACGTGAAGCTACCGCCGAGTTGAATCTCAACTCAGGAACTCATCGGCGTCGACGCTGTCGACCTGCACCTCGACCAACTGGCCGTTGCGATAGACCTCGATCAGCACGGTATCGCCGGGTTCGTGCGCCCAAATACGCTCGTAGAGGTCTTCGCGGCTGGAAAAGGATCGCCGGTCGATGCGCACGACCACGTCCCCCGGCTCGAGTCCGGCACGCTGCGCTGGGCTTCCCGGAATGACACCGGCGATGACGATGCGGTCGGGGAACGCGTGACAGAAGACGCCGATCCAGGCGCGCGCAAGGCGAGACGTGCGGTGGCCGTAGCGCAGGAACTCGTCGGCGAAGTCGTAGTAGTATTCGGAGGGAATCGCGAAACTGGCCCGCCCGACCGCTCCCAAGTTGAGCGACACGACGCCCAGGAGTTCGCCGCTGGCGTTGCACACCGGTCCACCGCCGAGACCCGGATTAGGGCAACTCAACCACAGCGCCCGTTCGAGACGGTACTCCCAATAGGCATCGAAGGAGTCGAGCGATGTAATCACCCCGCTCGACGAGCGGCGCTCGTCCGCACCGACGCTGGCGACAATGAACGCGTCCTTGCCGATTTCGCAGTTGCGAGAATCGCCTTTGACCACCGGAGTGAGGGCCGGCAGCTCGCTGCGTAAGACCGCAATCCCCGTGGCAAAATCCTGCGCCACCACCTCGGCTTTGCTGCTGTGTCCCTCGACGTCGGTGACGCGAACGCGCGACGCGCCGATGGTCGCGTAGCCCACCGTCAGGACGACGTCCGGCGCCACGACGGTGCCGGAACCGAGCCGGTTGGTGCCAAGCAGAGGCGCCGAGGGATGGCTTGCCGGTATCTCGGCACCCACCGTGACCGTCGCTCGTGCGACGCGGTGGAGCAGATCGACGGCGGCGTCCATGGACAAACTCTATCGTGGCCGGCGCGTCGGCGCCATGCCACGTGGAGCGGCCGGGCCGATTGCGCTACGGTCGCACCCGAGCGGAGCGATGCTAGGCGGACGAACCGATACACGAGAGAGCGCTCGGCCGAGCGTGGCCGCCGAGCTATTGCGGCGACACCGCGGCCGTCCGTACGCGTTCCTGCTCGACCGGGCGAGTTCCGAGCGGCGCTCCTTCGCAGGATCGGCGCCGACGCGTCAACTCGTCGTCGACCGGAGGGGAATCGTGCACCTGTGGAGCGGGCAGCGTTGGCAGCGGAGTTCGACGCACCCGATCGACGCGATCGCCGAATTTGTCGCCGCTAGCGCCGGCGAAGCGGCAAGCGGCAAGCAGACGGACGAGCCGGAAGATCCCCTTGCCAGGACCGTCGGCTATCTCGCCTACGAACTCGGGCAGTCCGTCGAGCGCGTGCCGGTCGCCGAGCGCGATCCCGTCGCGGCCCCGCTTGCCGTGCTGTCGACCTACGACGAAATCGATTGTTGGAACCCGCACCACCGGCGCGTCGAAAGGATCGCCTTCGACCGCCGCCATGATGGTGAGCCGCCCGCGCCCTTGCGCGGACCCCCCGCCCGTACCGAGCCGGCGAGCGACGACTCCCGGCAAGGCTACGAGCGTGGCTTCGCGCGGATCCGCTCGGCGATCCGCAGCGGAGAGATCTACCAAGCGAACCTATCGCGCCGTATCGCTCGACCTTTTTCCGCCGATCCGAGCGACGCCTACCTGCGGTTGCGCAACATTCAGCCGGTACCTTGGGGCGCCTACATCGACGGCGGGCGCTGGCAGATCCTCAGCAACTCGCCGGAGTGTTTTCTGCTTGTCGACGAGCAGTCGATTCGCACCTTCCCGATCAAGGGAACGCGCGCGCGCGGGCGCGAGCCGCTCGCCGACCGCGCCGCAATCGAAGAACTCGCGCGAGACGAAAAAGAGCGGGCGGAACACCTCATGATCGTAGATCTCGAACGCAACGATCTCGGGCGGATTTGTGCAACAGGAAGTGTCGAGGTACCGCTATTCGCACGCGTGGAGAGTTACTCGACCGTCCACCATCTGGTCTCCGAGGTACGCGGTCGGCTCC
>CAZJCO010000196.1:0-5863 GCA_964544375.1 uncultured Myxococcales bacterium | reverse complement strand
CGTCTTAGCGCGCTGTCGGTCGCGCGTGTGTGGTCTCGCCGCACAAGCGCCCCTCCCCGTCGCTGCTGTTCGCGCGCCCGCCGCTGCGCAGGTGGTAGAGCGCCATGCGGTATGGCGGCGGCCAAGCATCGGCTTGCTTCCACGCGTTCTCCCCCATGTGAAAGTAGCGCACTTTCGCGTCGGCAAACGGCGGCCTTCCTTGACCGCAAAGCCAGTAGTCGAACCATTCGAAAGCGATCGGCCCGAGGACTTCGGGACCGGTTGCCACCTCGGGACCGAAGTCGCGCTCGCCGGCGCAGGTCGGCCGCTTGTTGTAGTAGGCGCTATGATCCCAAGGACCGATCAACAAGCGATGCTGATCGCGCACGGCCGGATCTCCGCGTTCGGCCAAGGTCCGGTAAAGGTCCATGTGCCCTTTCAAGCAGGTGTCGTACCAGGCCGTCATGTGAAGCACCGGAACCTTGATGCGGTCGGCGCGCGCAACCGCATCGACGCGCCGCCAAAATTCGTCGTAACCAGGGTGCGACAACCACTCGCGCCAGTAAGGCGCCGCACCGTTTTGATATGCGGGGAAATCGACCAGCGGCAGGTAGGCGGCCGATGCGCGCACGTCGGCGGCCGCTTGCGTGAGTTTGCGCTCGGCCTCGTCGGCTGCCGACTGGTCCAAGCCGAGCCGCCCGACCGTATCGCGCGCTAAAATCGTCCACACCCATGAAAGCTGGAAGCCCAGCTCGAGCGCACCGTCCGAGTAGGTCCAACCGCAGTGGTAGTTGGTCGCCGTCATGTAGGCAAAAACGGCTTTCAGGTGGGGCGGCGCCTCGACCGCCCCCTGAATCGCGGTCCAACCGAGCGCGCAGGCACCGTAGAGTCCTACGTTGCCGTCCGACCACGGCTGCGACGCGGCCCATTCGACAGTGTCGTAGGCGTCCTCGCCTTCCTTACCGTAAGGCTCCCAGACGCCCTCCGAACCGCCTCGGCCTCTTGCCTCTTGCACGACCACGGCATAGCCACGCTGGGCTCCGACCAGCGGGCTGAATAGCAACTCGTGGGTCGCGAGAAAGTGATCGTTGTCGTAGGGGTGGCCGTTGACCAGTACCGGATGCGCGCCGTCGTCGTCAGGGCGGTAGACGTCGGTGGCCAGACGGACGCCGTCGCGCATCGCCACCATCACATCGCGTTCGACAACGATGTTGTGAGCCATCGTTTCCTCTCGTCGCGCGCCCGCGGACTGCCGGCGCGCGACCGAACGGCGCCAGCCTACTCGTCGACCTCCACCCCGGTCAAGTCTTCGAAAACGCCGAGCGCCTCGCCGACCATATCGAACACCATCTGCCGAGCCGGCTTCATCTCATTGACAAAGTCGACGCCTTGTCCCGAGGCTTCCGTCATCAGCGATTCGATTCCGTGATCGATGCCGGACTGCTTCACCTCGGCGAACAGCAACAACTGATACGGCGCCGGTGCGGGACGCGGAGCGTCGGGTTTTGCCCATTCCTCGTGCCAAGTGCTATTGAGCGTACGCATCGTAAAACCGGAGATGCAGTTCGACCAGACGGTGTCCTCGGCCGTTGCCTTGAGGAGCTTTTCCTTGATGATCATGTCGCGGTCCGATTCGCGCGAGACCAGCCACATGGTACCGGTCCACACGCCGCTGGCGCCGAGCGCGAGCGCTCCGGCCAGGTGACGACCGGTGGTGATGCCGCCGGCGGCAATCACCGGTGTATCGCCGGCAACCGAAACGATTTGCGGCACGATCGAAAAGGTTCCGATCTTGCCGGTGTGGCCGCCGGCGTCGTAACCGGTAGCGACGATTGCATCGACTCCCGCTTCGAGTTCGCGCTTGGCCTGGCGTACTCGTCCGACCAAGCCCCATACCTGCATGCCGCGATCGTGGGCGGCGTCGATCAAGAAGGCGGGGTTTCCCAAGGCCGACGCGATCACGGACACCTTCTCCTCAAGCGCGACCTCGAGTTGCTTGCGCGGAATGTCGAGCGTCATCCAACCGAGGTCGTAAAGCTCCGGCGTGTTCTTGGGCGGCGGAATATTGTGACGCTTCTTCATGTCCTCGACGAAGTCGCGCTGCTCCTTCGGAATCTGCGTAAGCAGCTCGTCGATCGAGCCGGTCGGCGGAACCGATGCGGGAAACACCAGATCGATGCCGAAGGGTTTGTCTCCGACTTTCTCTCGCAGCCATTTGATGTCGGCCTCGATTTCTTCGGGTGTATGCTGGGTCTCGCCAATGACGGCAAAACCGCCGGCGTTGATCACCGCAGCGGCGACGTCTTTACAATGCGTGAACGCGACGATCGGAAACTCGATGCCAAGCGAGTCGCAGAGTTTGGTATGCAATGGGTTTTTTGCCACGAGAGCGCTCCTTTCTGCTAAGCTCCGCCGTCGGCCGCCGAACCGGCGCGGCCGCGATGGTCGGCTGAGGATGGCACAGCGAAAGCCCTACTGCAACAGACGTTTAGATAGGCGTATTGACATGTGTCTCATCTCGGATTACGGTGCTTTGCTTTTGAGGCTCTGGCGAGGGCCGACGTGAAAAACGACGCGCTCGAAGGTATCAGGGTAGTCGAACTCGGCGAAGGCGTATCGGCCCCGTTCTGCGCCCGGCTGCTGGCCGATTACGGCGCCGAGGTGGTCAAAGTCGAGCCGCCAGCCGGCGACCCTGCGCGCGGCTGGGGACCGTTTCCGGAAGATCGGCCGCACCGAGAAAAAAGCGGTCTTTTTTTCTTTCTGAACAACGGCAAACGCAGCGTCGTATTGGACTTGGGCAGTAGCCAAGGCCGCAAGCGCTTCTTCGACTTGGTCGGCTGGGCCGACGTCTTGGTCGAAAACCAAGCTCCTTCTTTCATGCGAAAGCTCGGCCTCGACTACCACAGCCTGCGCAAACTGCGGCCGGATCTGATCATGATCTCGATCACGCCCTTCGGCCAAAGCGGCCCGTATGCCGACTGGAAAGCCTGCGATCTAAACGCCTACCATCTGACGGCGAGCGGCAGCCGATACTGCGGCCGCCCCGACCGCGCACCGCTCGAGCAGGGGACCTTTGCCGCCGACTTCTTCGGCGCCTACACCGCGGCGGCCTGGGGACTGGCGGCGCTCTACGGCCGCGCACGCGCGGGCGGGCAGCAGCTCGACGTTTCTTGTGCCGAAGCGATCGCCGCGCTGTTCGTCGGTTGCCAAAACATCGGCGCCTACGCGCAGGAAGGCGTCTTCGACCGCCGCTCGGGCGTGGGCATGGCGCTGGGCGCTCCGGCGACGATCCTGCCGGCCAAGGACGGCCACGTCTGGCTGATGGCGCTCGAGCCCGCCCAATGGGACGGCCTGCGCCGCGCCATGGGCGACCCCGACTGGGCCCGCCCCGAGATGTTTCGTGACATGTTCACGCGCGCGCAAAACGCCGACGTGATCTACCCCTTGATCGAGCAGTGGACCCGCGAGCACACGAAGCAAGAAATCATGGATGCCTGCCAGGCCAACGCCTGCCCGACGACGGCCCTCTTCACCGTGGATGAGATCGCCGAGCATCCGCATCTGCGCGAGCGCGGCTACTTCGTCCGTCTCGAGCACCCGGCGCTCGGAAGCCTGACGACGATGAACGCGCCGGTTCGTTTGCCGGCAAGCCCGGGGCGTCCGCGGCGGCCGGCGCCACTGCTGGGAGAGCACGGGGCAGAGATTGAAGAGCTAACGCGCGGCGCGGATTCCGCCGGCGCTCGGCCGACGGCAGCAGGCCAGGCACCGCGCCCGCTCGACTTACCGCTAGCCGGCTTACGCGTCGCCAATTTCGGCTGGGGTTGGCTCGGACCGGTCGCCGGACAAACGCTCGGCCTGCTCGGCGCCGAAGTCTACAAGATTGAGTCGCGCGCACGCATCGACATCAACCGCACGATTCCTCCTTTTGGCGGCGGCCAGCGTGATCCGAACCGCAGCATCCAAAACCACGCCGCGTGGGCGGGCAACGGCAGCGTCACCATCAATTTGAAGAAACCCGAAGGCCAGGCCCTGGCCCGTGAGTTGGTCTCCCATTGCGATCTTGCGATCGAAAACTTCGGACCCGGAGTCATCGGCAAGCTGCATCTCTCCTACGACGAACTGCGCGCGCTCAAGTCCGACATCATCCTGGTGTCGCTACCGCCGGCGGGACTCGCGGGACCGCTCAGCACGATTCGCACGTACGGCATGAGCCTCAGCAGCATCACCGGCCTCGACAGCCTCACCGGTTACGCCGGCGGCGAGCCGATGCCGATGGAAAACGCCTTCGCCGATCCGCTCGGCGGCATCATCGGCGCCTGCGCGGCCTTGCTCGCGCTGTTCTACCGCAGCCGCAGCGGCAAGGGCCAGCACGTCGACGCCTCGCAGCAAGAAGGACTTCTGCAGATGATCGCCCCGGCTTACATGGACTACGTCCTCAATGGCCGCGTCGCCGGACCGATGGGAAACCGCCATCCGCTGGGGGCGGCCGCTCCACACGGTGTGTTTCCCTGCGCGGGCGAGGACCGTTGGATCAGCATCGCCGTGCTGAGCGACGATGAATGGAAGGCGTTGGCGGAAGCGATGGGAACGCCCGACTGGAGCGTCGCCTTTGACGACCACGACAAGCGCCTGCGTAATATCGAAGCATTGCACGACAAGCTGGCGGCTTGGACCGAAGGGCAGGACGACTACCAGCTGGCCGAGCGGTTGCAACGCGCCGGGGTGGCCGCGGCTCCGGTACTCAGCGTCGCCGACTTGCTCTCGGATCCGCACTACAAAGCGCGCGGTACCTTCCTCGAAGTGGAGCATCCCCTCGGCTTTCGCGAAACGATTTACGGCAGCTACGTAAAGACCAGCGGACCGGCGCCGCGCATCGAACCGGGGCCGACGATCGGCCGCGACAACGACCACGTGTTTCGCAGCCTCATGGGCATCCCCGAAGCGCGCTACCGTCGTTTGATCGAGCAGGAAGTGATCTTCTGACGAAAGAAGGAGAGAGCACGTGACATCACTCAGGGACAGGGCCTGCATCGTCGGTATCGGCCAGACCGCCTACCGCCGCGCAAAGGTTGCCGACGGCACGAACCTGACGCTGCAGATCGAGGCCTGCCTGAACGCGATCGCCGACGCCGGCCTCACGCGCCACGACATCGATGCGATCCTACCGTTCTTCGGACTCGACATCGCCGAAGCCTTCGCCGTCAATCTCGGCATCAAGGATCTGCACTACCAAAGCACCTCCCACGTCGGCGGCGCGGCGCCGGGCGCGGCTCTGTGGAACGCGGCGATGGCGGTCGAGTCGGGCATCGCCACGCACGTCCTGATCCCGGGCGGCTGGTACGGATACTCCGGCCGGCGCGTGCGCCAGGTCGTCACCCAAGATCCGAGCGCGATGTCGGGCGGGCTGACCGCGCGCGACTACTATTTTCCCTACGGACTCACCGCCCCGGTCCAATGGTTCTCCTTCATGGCGCGCCTGCACATGGACCGCTTCGGCACCAAGGCCGAGCATCTGGGAGCGGTCGCGCTGGCCTGCCGGCGCCATGCCGGTCTCAATCCGGCGGCGATCATGCGCGAGAAGCCGCTGACGATGGACGACTACCTGGCCTCGCCGATGATTTCGGATCCCTATCGTCTGCTCGACTGCTCGCTCGAAGCCGACGCGGCCGCGGCTTTCGTCGTGTCCACGGCCGAACGCGCTCGCGACCTCGCGCAACAGCCGGTCTACTTGATGGGATTCGGCCAGGGGCAACCCTACCCCGCCGACGACATCGTCACGCGCGAGGAGCCTTTCGAGCTGGGGCTGACGACGGCCGCCCCGCGCGCCTTCGACATGGCGGGGATCGGACCCAACGACGTCGACTTCGCCGAGATCTACGACCCG
>CAZJCO010000195.1:0-5866 GCA_964544375.1 uncultured Myxococcales bacterium | reverse complement strand
CGAGGGTGTGTGTCCACTCATTCGCGGGCCCGCCGGTGGTTGTCGTGCCCCGCTGCCGCTCGTGCGTGACGGGCGCGAACGCGCCCAGCCGCCGTTCTTCTTGTTCCTGCACACTCTCGACGTGCACAAACCGTACAAATCGACCGACGCCGACCGAGCGGCGCTTGGCGTCGAACGCCGCTCGGTGGGTCGTGCGCTGCGCTTTTGCCGCGGCGGCGATTTGGCGCCGCTCGGTCCGTTGATCGATAAGTACGACGCAGCGATTCGTCGTGCAGACCGATACCTAGGGAACTTTCTTGCGCTGCTCGAAGAGACGGGACTTGCCGCGCGTACGGTTGTCGTCGTCACCTCGGATCACGGTGAGGAATTCGGCGAACATGGAGGGTGTTTCCATATTCGGACGCTCTATCAGGAAATCGTCCACGTGCCTCTGTTGATTCGCGTTCCCGGGATCGCTCCGCGCCGCGTGCGAGGCGTAGTGCCGGCGTCGGTATCCCTGCCGGCGACCATCTTGCAACTCGTGACCGGCGCCAGCCGGCTGCCGGGGCCTTCGTTGTTGCGGTTCCTCCGTGGGGCTGATCCGAGCGATTCGGAGTATGTCGTGAGTGAAACCAGTAGCCGGCTGACGTCTGCTGGAGGCGGTGGCCGCGTGCGATCGCTGACCGGGAGCGAAGAAAAGCTGCTGTTCTGGATTGACCAAGACCGCGCGGAGTACTACGACCTACGCAGCGATCCGGGCGAGCGTCGTCCGCGTGCGGATGGCGCCCAAAGCCGGCGCTTGGCCACCCGCCTCGAGCGCTGGACCCGAAAACACCCCGACCGGCCCGGTGCGCGTGCACCGGTGCGACTGCCGGCGGCGCTTAGCGACCAGCTTCGGTCGCTCGGGTATGCGCAATGAACACCGCGATCCCCTCGAGCCACGTCATCTACGATTTGGACGGTGTGTTGCTCGACACCGAGCCGCTCTACACCCAGGCGACACAAGAAATCGTCGCCGCTTACGGCAAGGTGTTCGGTTGGGAGCACAAGCGACACATGATCGGCCGCCCGGCAATCGAGTCCGCGCGTTACTTGGTGGACGCACTAGAACTGACGATATCCGCCGAGGAGTACTTGGTCCGCCGCGGAAAGCGACTGGAACAGTTATTTGCCAGCGCCCGGGCGATCGACGGAGCGGAGCGGTTTGTACGCACGCTCGATTCGCTCGGGGCGGTGCAGGCTGTCGCAACGAGCAGCGAGCGCCGGCTGTGCAAGGTCAAGACGCTCGGCCACCGCGAGTGGTTTTCTATCTTTCGGACGATCGTTACCGGCGACGATCCGTTGGTCAGACGCGGCAAGCCGGCGCCGGACATCTTTTTGGTTGCCGCGGAACGCATCGGTGCCGATCCGGCTCGCTGTTGGGTGTTCGAGGATTCCCCCGCTGGAGTCGAGGCGGCACGGAGCGCCGGGATGAAAGTCGTAGCGATCCCCGACGAGGCGATGGAGGCCGGTGCTTTCGCCGGAGCCGACCGCGTCGTTCGGCGCTTCGACGAAGTCGATCCCCACAGTCTGCTCGCCGAGACGTCCGCTTAGCCGATTGCGCCAATTTCCGTAAGGCGGGTGATTTCTTCGGGGCTCAGACCAATTTCGGAGAAGATCTCGGCGCAGTTTTGTCCCGGCAACGGGGCATCGTCGGACGCCGCAGCGGGCGTGCGCGACAGACGCGGCGCGGCCGAAGGCATGGAAGATTGCTGGGGGCCCGGACTGAAGGTGTCGCGCGCTAGGTTGTGCGGATGCTGTGGGGCTTCGTCGAGATCGAGAACCGGTGCCACGCAGGCGTCGGTGCCGTCAAACACCCCGGCCCACTCGTCTCGCGTCCTGCTGCGAAAGACTTCCGCAAACCTGCGGTGCGTATCGGGCCAGGCGTCTCGCTCCATTTGGTGCGGCATCGCGTCGGCGTCGAGATCGAGTCCCGAGAGCAGGGCGGCGTAGAACTGGGGTTCGATCGCGCCGACGGAGACATACTTGCCGTCGGCTGTTTCATACGTGTCGTAGAAGGGCGCGCCGGTATCGAGCAGATTGGTTCCGCGTTCACCGGACCAGAGATTCGCGGCGCGCAGGCCGTAGAGAAATGTCGCGAGATTCGCGGCGCCGTCGACCATCGCGGCGTCGACGACCTGCCCTTGGCCCGAGCGATTACGCTCGTAAAGCGCAAGCGCGATGCCGAGCGCGCAGAGCATCCCGCCTCCGGCGAAGTCGCCGAGCAGATTGACCGGCGGGACCGGCCTTTCCCCCGCGCGTCCGATCGTGCTGAGCGCCCCCGAAATGGCGATGTAGTTGATGTCGTGACCGGCCATCGATGCGTAGGGGCCGTCCTGTCCCCAGCCGGTAAGGCGAGCGTAGACGAGGCGGGGGTTTCGCTTGCACGCGATGTCGGGTCCGACACCAAGCCGTTCGAGCACCCCCGGACGGAAGGGATCGATCAGCACATCGCAACGATCGAGCAGCGACAACAGGACGGCAACGCCTTCGGCAAGTTTCATGTTGATGCCGATCGAGCGCTTGCCACGGGCCAGGTAATCACGCACCGCGTCAGAACCGGCCCCGGCAGTCGGCGAGCGGTCGACACGAATCACCTCGGCGCCAAAATCTGCCAGAATCATCCCGGCATAGGGGGCCGGTGCCAGGCCGGCGAACTCGAGAACGCGAATTCCTTCAAGAATGCCCATTTTTAGCCTCTCTAGATCATGTCAAACTGAACGTTGGAAGGTTGGATCGCTATCCCGCGTTTTGACGTGAGTCAAAGCCGACCGCAGAGCATCTGAGCTCTCCCCGGATGGGGGTGCGGCTCTGGGTTTTGACGTTGACACGGCCCTGGGAAGCGGCCCATAGTTTACAAGAGGAATTGAAGGAGGGGCGGCCAATCCGAGCCCCCCATCTGCGACGGGGTAAGCATGTACGATTGCCAGCGAGCGATTCGACAGTCGGCTGCGGCCGGCTTCCTTCTCCTGGGGGTCTTCGCCGGACTTCCTGTTGCTAGTGCCGGAGCCCAGAACGACCAACTGCGCTGCCGTGCCGGTATTGCCGAGCAATCGAGCCGTTACTTCGAGCGAACTTCTCGGGCCCGCCAGGCGTGTTTGAAGAAGATTTATGCTGGTAAGATCTCCGTCCTTGTCGACTGCGTTACTGGACTCGGCGACAGCGAGACCACGACGCGTCTCAACAACGCGACAAAGCGATTGGGAACAGCGCTGCCGAGGCGCTGCCGGGACACGGATCTAAAGTTGCTCGGCTACCCTGGCCTCTGCTCCGACGATACCGGCGGGCCTTTTGACGAGACCGATCTCGAGCGCTGCATCGTCAACGAAATAGACTCGCGCGTCGCCGACTTGCTTCGTGTCGAGTATCCGCCTCTCGTCGCGCTGCCGCAGCGGGGCAAGGCCTGCGTTCATGGTGTGGCTCGGCACGCTACGCGAATGGTGCACAAGGTCTTTCGTGTTCGTAACGCGTGCTTGTTCGATCAGGAAGCCGATCTTGGCGGCGTCTTGCCGGCCGCTACTTGTCGGGCCCCGATTCCACCGTACGGTGCGGGCACCGGGCGCAGCAAGAGCGACGACAAGATCCTCAGGTCTTACATCTCCATGCTTTCAGGGATCCCCGGATCCTGCGGAAGCGTGAACATCGATCAGTTGGGGTATGACGACGACTGTCCCGACGTGACGGGCGGGCGCTTCGACGTGTTCGATCTCAAGGTTTGTCTGTTCAATGACCACCGTGATGCTATCAACGATCTTCTGGAGATCCCGTTCCCGAGCGCCCCGATTTGCGGCGACGGTCGCAAAGGCGGTGACGAGCAGTGCGACGACGGCAACGACGTCGACACGGATACCTGTCGGAACAACTGCACGTTGGCCGTCTGCGGCGACGGCGCGATTTGCTCCGCAGCCGACTGCGATAGCGGACCCGGAGGCGGGGCTGAACAGTGCGACGACGCCAACGCCGACGCGACGGATGATTGCATCGACTGCGCCGCTGCGTTCTGCGGCGACGGTTTTGTTCAGCAGGGCGTTGAGAGCTGCGACGATCAGAACTCCAATAACCGGGACAACTGCATCGATTGCGTCGCCGCACGCTGCGGCGACGGCTTCATCTGTTCCGATGGCGCTTGCACGAGCGGACCCGGAGGCGCGCCCGAAGACTGCGATGATGCGGGCGAATCGGCCAGTTGTAACGACGATTGTTCAATTGCGGTTTGCGGTGACGGCACCGTCAACGCGACGGCCGGCGAGGAGTGCGACGACGGCTTCGCCGGCAACTCCAATACCCTTGCCGATGCCTGTCGCATGAACTGCAAGTCACCCTCCTGCGGCGACAACGTTCAAGACAGCGGCGAAGCGTGCGACGACGGCAACGCCACTGCCGGCGACGGCTGCGATGCGAGCTGCCAGCTCGAGAACTGTCCGAACGGCGTCCTCGATCCGGGCGAAGAGTGCGACGACGGTAATCACGTCGACACGGATGCCTGCAGCAATTCCTGTAAAACGGCTACCTGCGGAGACGGTATCGTTTGTGGCGATGCCGCCTGTACCAGCGGGCCCGGCGGCGGTCCCGAGCAGTGCGACGATGCCGGTGAATCTGCCAGTTGCGATGCGGATTGCTCGGCCGCGAGCTGCGGCGACGGCACCGTCAACGCGACGCGTGGCGAGCAGTGCGACGATGCTGGCGAATCGGCCGCGTGCAACGCCGATTGTACGACCGCGAGCTGCGGCGACGGCACTGTCAACGCGACGCGCGGCGAGCAGTGCGACGACGCTGGCGAATCGGCCGCGTGCAACGCCGATTGTACGACCGCGAGCTGCGGCGACGGCAAGGTGAACGCCTCCGCCAGCGAAGATTGTGATGATGCCAACGGCGTCGATACCGACGCCTGCAGGAACAATTGTAAAGACGCCAGTTGTGGGGACGGCGTAGTCTGCAGTGACGCGAGTTGCAGCACTGGGCCGAGCGGCGGCGCCGAAATCTGTGACGACGGCGGTGAGTCTGCCGCTTGCGATGCGGACTGTTCGCCGGCCGCGTGCGGCGACGGCACGATCAACGCTAGCGCCCTCGAGGACTGCGACGATGCCGGCGAATCGGCCGCGTGCAACGCCGATTGTACGACCGCGCGCTGTGGCGATAGCAAGGTAAACGCCACGGCCGGGGAAGAGTGCGATGACGGCAACACGACTTCCGGCGACGGCTGTTCAAAGATTTGTACTTGCAGCGTCGCTTCGGGCTCCGGAGAGGGCGGCTGCCAAGACCGCCAGTGCCCGAGCAGCGGGCAACTGGTTTTGTTTGCCGGCACCGGCGGGGCGGGCTCGACGAACGCCGACTGCCAAGCCGGCAGCTGTGATCCGGGCATCGGCCGTTGCCTGACGGTGACCGACCTCGACACCGGATACCTGGGCCTCGCACACAACGCCGACATCAATGACGGCGTTGTCACGGTCGGCCGATTGCGCTGCCTCGGCCAATCCTCGCCGGTGCCGGGTCAGCCCTGCGGCGACTGCACGATCGAAGGTCTGGATCCGGTAACCGCGACCTGCCGCTGCGAGACGTTCCAGGCCTGCTCGACGAACGCCGACTGTCCGCTTGGAGATTGCGACACATCCAGGAGCGTTCCGGTTTGCATTCACGGTAACCGCACCGTTTGCGACGAACCGTTCCAGCCGGACGCGAACGATTGTAATGGGGGGATGTGCAACTGCTACTTCGGCGCTCCGCTACCTCTGTCGGCCGGAGGCACGCCGTCCTGTGTCCTCAATCGCTTCGCTGAGGACGTAACGGGAACGGCCAACGTCGATCTTGGCGCCGGCGAGGTCCAGGCCCGGCTTCGCTCCGTGGTGCA
>CAZJCO010000194.1:0-5879 GCA_964544375.1 uncultured Myxococcales bacterium | reverse complement strand
GGGCCGTGTCTCAGTCCCAGTGTGGCTGATCATCCTCTCAGACCAGCTACCCATCACAGCCTTGGTGGGCCGTTACCCCACCAACAAGCTAATGGGCCGCAGGCCCATCCCATAGCGACAGCTTACAAGTAGAGGCCGCCTTTGGCCGCAGCCACCGGGGTGGCTGTGGTCTTATCCGGCATTAGCTGGCTTTTCAGCCAGTTATTCCAGACTACGGGGCAGGTTACCTACGTGATACTCACCCGTGCGCCGCTCTACTCACCTCCCGAAGGAGGCTTTCTCGCACGACTTGCATGTGTTAGGCACGCCGCCAGCGTTCGTTCTGAGCCAGGATCAAACTCTCCAGTTTGGTTGCAAGCGCCGCCCGAAGGCAACGCCTACAGCTTGAGTAACGAGAGTCCGACTCACGCTATTCGAACCATGTTTCGACCCGTCCAGCCTCGAAGAGACCGTCCGGGTTCGCCACTATTCAGTTTTCAAAGACCTGGTAGGGCTCGCCCCTAGCCCGAAACGTATAGAGAGTCCGGCTCCGAGAGTCAACCCTTTCCCTGGCCATTTTGTGCACGCGTCGCGGAGGGCGCCCTCAGGCCGAGAAACGCACGCGTGCGATCCGCCGCTTGCCGACTTGGAGCAACGCCTCGCCGCGCGCCGGAACCTGCAGATCGGGGTCTTCGACGCGCTCGCCGTCGAGCCGAACGCCCCCCTGGGCGATCAGCCGCCTGGCCTCGCCGCTCGAGCGGACTAGCCCGGAGGCCTTGAGCAGGCGGCAGACCCAGACCTCGTCGGCGGGCTCGGTCCAATCGATCGTGGGAATCTCCTCGGGAAGCCCCCCCTGCTGAAAGCGACGCGAGAAGTCGGCCGCCGCGCGCTCGGCCTCGGCCGGCCCGTGATAGCGAGCAACGATTTCCGCGGCCAACGCCTTCTTGGCCTCCATCGGATGGACCTCGCCGCTGGCGATCGCCGCAAGACGCTCCTGCGATACGTCGCTCAGCAACTCGTAGTAGCGCAGCATCAGCTCGTCGGAAACCGACATGATCTTACCGTAGATCTCCGTCGCCGCTTCGGTAATGCCGACGGCATTGCCGAACGACTTGCTCATCTTCTGCTGGCCGTCGAGCCCCTCGAGCAGCGGCAGCGTCAGGACGACCTGCGGCGCCTGGCCGTGGCTGCGCTGGAGGTCACGGCCGACGAGCAGATTGAACTTTTGATCCGTCCCGCCGATTTCGACATCCGCGCGCAGAGCGACCGAGTCGTAGCCCTGAATGATCGGGTAGAGAAACTCGTGGATGCCGATCGGCTGATGGGCGGCGTAGCGCTTCTCGAAGTCGTCCCGTTCGAGCATCCGTGCGACCGTCGTCTGCGCCGAAAGACGAATCAGATCGGCCGCGCTGAGGGTTTCGGTCCAGGCGCTATTCCAAACCACTTGCGTACGCTCGGGGTCGAGGATCTTGAAGGCCTGCGCTTGGTAGGTTTCCGCATTTTGCTTGATTTGCTCCGCCTCGAGCGTCGGGCGGGTTTCCGAGCGGCCGCTGGGATCACCGATTCGCGCCGTGAAGTCCCCGATCAGGAACAACACCTGGTGACCGAGTTCCTGGAAGTGGCGCAACTTGTGCATGATCACCGTGTGGCCGAGGTGCAGGTCGGCCGCCGTCGGGTCAAAACCAGCCTTTACGCGCAAGGGCTTGCCGGCGGCCAGCTTTTGCTTGAGTTCTTCTTCTGAGATCAGCTCGACCGCGCCGCGACGGATCCGTTCGAGTTGTTGCTCTATCGACACCGCTTTCTCTCTTTCGCCATCAAGGCCGGACGGGAAGCAGCAGGCCCTGTTCGGTCACGATCATGTCGACCGGCCGGTCGTGCACCGCAACCGGCAGACGGTCCAATACCTGACAGCTATAGCCGACGCCGACGGTTGGCCCCAGCCGGGCCCAGGAACCCAAAAAACGGTCATAACAGCCACGCCCTCTTCCCAAACGGTAACCACGCCGGTCAAAGCCGCGCCCTGGAACCAGGACGATCGTCGGCCGTTGCTCGGGGACACGCTCGTCACGGGGCTCCTCGACGCCGAGCGACGAACGCGCGAGCGGCTCTCCCGGCCGCCAGGCTCGAAACTCCAGGGCCGCATCTCGGCCGACGACGGGAAGCCAAATCGACTTGCCCTCGGCGATTGCACGTGTGAACAGCGTCTCGAGGTCGACTTCGTCGCCCAAAGCTCGATAAGCCAGTACTTGTTCGGCGCTTCGGTAGGCCTCGCATTCGCAGACACGAACGACGATTTCGCGGTCAAACACCTCGCGCCGCGCGCGCGCAATCGCCATGACGCGCTCGGCCAACAGCGTCCGCAGTTCGTCTTTGGATTTTCCCTCAGACACGCGAAGGCCCCCGGAAGTGCCGTTCGGACGTGTCACTCGAACCCGGATAACCAGGTGGGTGCTTGTTCTCCGACCGCCTACTGCCGCTAGCGCTCTCGCGGCTAGCGGTGCCGCCGGAGTTCGGCTCCCGTTCTAACATTGTCGGTCGGAGTGCGTATGTCCGTCTCGTACACCCCAGGGGCTAGATTGCTCAGTTCGAAGCCACGTCACCGCTCAGGCGGGACTCGATCTCGCCGGCCAGCCGATCGAGTTCTTCGTTCACCCGCTCCTGCACCTCACGCGTTCGGTGCAGCTCGTCGGCAATCGCCAGAGCGGCGGTAAGCGCCAGGTTGAGGGTGGTGATCCCCTGACGGCCGCGGCTCGTTTCGCGGATCTTGCCATCGACAAAAGCCGCGAGTTCCCTGACGTAATTCTCATCTTCGTCGCTGCGGACGGTGAGCGTTTGGCCCGCCAGATCGATGGCGATGTCTCTTTTCACTGTTTCGCCTGATCCAATTCTTCGACGTTCAACGTGTCGAAACGTTTGATGAGAGCGTCGACTTTCTTGCGATGACCGACGCGCTCGCGCTTGTAGCGGTCCACTTCGGCGCGCAGGCGCTCGACTTCCGCCTGCGCTTTGCCCAACGCGACGCTCAGGCGCTCCTGCCGCTCGAGCGCCACGCGTAGCCGCTCCACGAGCTTGCCGACATCCCGCTCGAGCCGACGTAACGCTTTGAATTCCATGAACTTAGACCGCTCTCTTAAGCCACGACTTTCGACGTTGAGTGTACTGGCGCGCGACAGCGCCTGTCAAGCCCATAGCGGTTTCTTGCGCACGCCGCCGCCGCAAGGCCGGCACTCAGCTCGGCAAGTCCACGGAAACGACCTTGGAAACGCCAGGCTCTCCCATCGTAACCCCGTAGAGGATATCGCAGGCCTCCATCGTCCTCTTGTTATGGGTGATCAGGACGAACTGAGAACGGTCGCTCATTTCTCGCACCATGCGGGCAAAGCGACCGATATTGGCGTCGTCTAGCGGCGCCTCGACCTCGTCGAGTACGCAGAAGGGACTCGGCTTGTACAGGAACAGCGAGAAGATCAAGCTGACGGCCGTAAGCGCCTTCTCACCGCCCGAGAGCAGGCTCAGGTTGCCCACGCGTTTCCCCGGAGGCCGCACGAAGATCTCGACGCCGGTTTCGAGCAGATTTTGCTCGTCGCTCAGCGCCAACCAAGCCCGGCCGCCGCGGAACATGCTCGGAAAGGTCTTTTTGAAGATCTCATTGACCGCGTCGAACGTCTCTTTGAAACGATCTCGCGAAAGGCGGTTGAGGCGGGCGATGGTCCCCCGAAGATCATTGATCGACCGTTCGAGATCGTCCCTCTGACCGGTCAACTCCGCAAGCCGGCCTTCGATTTCCTCTAATTCGTAGACGGCTCCCATGTTGACCGTGCCTAAGCGCCGCAAACTGTTTCGCACTTTTTGCAGTTCGTCGTCGAGCGCTTCCTCGGCAACCTCACGACCCTCGGCAGCGGCACCGAGCAAGGCATCCGACCCGGCGTCGAGGCGCTCGCGAGCAGATTCGAGCAGCGCCTGACACTCCAACTGACGCTCTTTGAGGCGCACCTCGTCGTGACCGCGCTGCTCGCGCACGGCATCGAGTTCCTTCGCCAACGCCTGCAGTCGCTTGTCGGCAGCGCGCAGCCAGGATGAGGCCTCTTGCTCCTCAAGCACCAACAGCGCGACACGCTGTTGCGCTCGTCCGAGGGCCTCGCGCGCCTCCTCGAGCTCGAAATCCGGGGCGTCGAGCCGCTCGCGCGTCGACCACAGTTCGCTGCGATCGCGCTCGAGTTGCCGCTGGAGGCCGACCCGACGAGCCTCGAGTTCTTCGAGCGCAACGCGCACCTCCTGCAGTCGCTCCTGGCCCGCCTCCCGGCGTTGTCGCAACTCGGCTTCTTCGACTTTCTGCGCCTCGAGACGGGCTCGGCCAGCCACCATGCGCTCTTCGCAATCTTCCAGTGTCTGCTGACAGCGCTTTCGCTCTTCTTCGGTCGCCGCGATCAAACTCTCGAGCGCCGACAGTTCCCCGTCGATCTCTCGCAAGCGCCCGCGCAGAACCTCGTCTTCCGTTTGAACCGATTTGAGCTCGGCCTCGACCGCCATTGCACGGTCTCGGGTTCGGATGAGGTTTTGCCGGTGCAGTTCGAGATCGCCTTCGGCTTCGACCCGATCCACCGTAAGCTCGTGGATCCGTCGGTCGAGCCCGGCCAACTCTTCGTCCGCCCGGCGCGTCTCCCGGATCAACTGCTCGCAACGTTCCGCCGCGGCGCTCGCTTTTTGCTCGGCCTCGGCGAACTCGGCCCGCAGCGCGCGAAGTTGGGCCTTGCGCGCAAGGATCTCCTCGTCGATCGGCCGGCCGCTACCGCCGGTGATCACCCCGCGGCGATCGAGCACCTCACCGTCACGTGTGACGAAGGTCAGTCCCGAGCGCGTTTCGCGCCAGCAGTGGCTGGCTTCCTCGAGATCACCGGCAACGGCAACTCCGTCAACCAATTCCGAAACCACCGCATCGTAGCCTTCCTTGGCACGAACATGCTCGCCAAGCATGGCGTAGGACCCACCGTCGTCGCCAGCGGCGGCGGCCGCGCTCTGCTGCCGGTAATTGGGCCGACCGCGCGGAATGAAGCGGGCCCGCCCGCCGCCGAATGCATCGCCTCGAAGTGCACGCGGTTGTTGGTAAAGGCGACGGCCAGATTGACAAGATCCTTGCCCGGCGCCGCCTGAAACACGTCAGGCGTCAGCAGAGCCAGCCGACTCGCGGTCCGTTCATCCGGAGCGAAACACACGTCCGCGAGCGCCCGGACTTCCATGCGGTGCAGCATCGGCGTCGCATCATCCGGCCCGAACCAGGCGGCCACACACGCATTGGGCGGCCGAGCCTGATCGGCCAGAACGGGAAGACTCCGGCCACAAATCAGGATGAGCGTCTTCGCGTCAGTCTCCACCGGCAGGTCGGAGTCCGGCCACGACACGACTGCGTGCGGCGCCACATCAACCGTTGCGAGCCATTCGCGCGTCGCGCCGTCGGCGTGAATTGTCCACGGTGCGGTATAGAAGGCATGACGGCGCCGCTCATCGCTCATCAAGGTGCGCACCTGGTCGAAGACGTTCGACTCGCCGAGCCGTCCGTGCAGCGTGTTGTCATGCACGCGATAGCGGTAGAGCGGTTCGTCCGTGCCCAGGTGCGCGACGTTGAATTGTGCGTTGATGCGCATCCAGTAATCGTAGTCCTCGATGCCCATCCGTGGATCGTAGTCGCCGATCAACCGGCCGACCTGTCCGCGATAGAGAAAGCACGGCCCGATGAAGTTGTCCTGCACCGTGTTCAGTGCATCCGTGCCGCGTGGCAGATGAATCTCCGGCGCGTCGGGCGCGCGGCGGTTGTGCGGCCGGAAGTCCGGGTCGGCCAGCGGTTCGCCCGCATCGTCGATGGCCAGGTAGTCGGCGTAGACCATGGCGACTTTCGGGCGCTC
>CAZJCO010000193.1:0-5879 GCA_964544375.1 uncultured Myxococcales bacterium | reverse complement strand
ATCGATACCTTCGAGCTCAAGAAGCCCTCGGAGAAAGACGCGACGAATCCCAAGAAGCCGGCCGCCGGACCCAATCGCGACACCCTGCTGGGCGTGATTGACGACGTGCTGACGCTGCCGGTTTCGGCGACGGAAAGTTGCGCCGCTTTCGACATCGTCGTGCCGCTCAAGAAAGGCACCAAGCGCGGAAAGAGCGTGCTCAAGTTCAAGACTTCGGGGCTGCTCTCGCTGCCCGTCGTGCCGCCCAAGAGCAAGCTCATCAAGGACGCCGACAAGCTCAAACTGACCTGCAATCCCTAGGGGGTTGACAGGGAGAAGCCCCTTTTCTAAGTGCCTGTTTTCACGGGGGTTCGGGGACGGATCCTCGTGGAAACAGGGCGCGACCCATTGTGCTTACCGGGTCGTCTAGTTAAATGACGGCATGCTCCCCGACGGTGGTGTCGAGACGGTTTTCCGATCCTGCCCGATCTGCGAAGCCTGCTGCGGTCTGAAGGTAGAGATCGACCGCGCGGCCGGTAAGGTCGTCAAGATCGCGGGCGATGAGGAAGATCGGCGCAGTCGCGGCTTCATCTGCCCGAAGGCCTACGCGCCGGTGGCGGTCTACGAAGATCCCGACCGCGTTCGCTCCCCGCTGATCAAGGAAAACGGCAGCTTTCGCCAGGCCTCCTGGGACGAAGCGCTGGATCTCGTGGGCGAACGCCTGCGCGCGATTCGCGAAACCCACGGCAACGACGCGATCGCGACCTACATCGGCAACCCGACCGGGTTCAACCTCGGGGCAATGCTGTGGTCGGCGATGTTCATTCAGATGCTCGCGACCGAGCGCGTGTTCTCCGGAGCAACTGTCGATCAGTTCCCCAAGAACCTGAGCTGCCGAATTCTCTACGGCGACTCCTGGCTGTTTCCCATCCCCGACATCGACCGCACGGATCACCTCGTCATTCTCGGCGCCAACCCGGTGGTGTCCAACGGCAGTCTGATGTCGGCGCCCGACATCAAGGACCGGCTACGCCGGATGCGCACGGCCGACGCCAAAGTCGTCGTCATCGATCCGCGGCGTACGGAGACGGCGGAGCTCGCACACGAATGGATTCCGATCAAGCCAGGCAGCGACGCCTATCTGCTGCTGGCAATCATCGATACGCTATTCGAAGAAGACCTCGTCCGCCCGGGCCGCCTGGCCGAGTTCACCGACGGCATTGAGCAGCTCGGTCGAATCGCAGCGGAGTTTACACCGGAAAAAGTCGCCGCGGCCACGGGCATCGAGGCCGAGACCATCCGGCGCATCGCACGAGAGTACGCCGCCGCGGAACACGCCGTGCTCTACGGCCGCTTCGGAACCTGCACGGCGGAATTCGGCACGCTCGCAAGCTGGCTCGTCGACGCCGTCAATCTGCTCAGCGGCAATCTCGACCGTGAAGGCGGCTTGATGTTTCCGCGCGCGGCCACCGGCCAAAGCGAGCCTCGACCAGTCGACGCCGGACCGCTACCGTACGGACGCTTTCACTCTCGTGTGCGCCGCTTCCCGGAGTTCGACGGCCAATTGCCGGCGTCCGTCCTGGCCGAGGAAATCGACTCGGCCGGAGACGAACGCATCCGTGCCCTAGTCACCGCGGCCGGCAATCCGGTAGTCTCGACGCCGAACGGCCGCCGGCTATCGAAGGCGCTCGACCGACTCGATTTCATGGTGGCGGTCGACATCTACGTCAACCAGACCACGCGCCATGCAAGCGTCATCCTGCCATCGCTCACCGCATTCGAAGAAAACAATTACGATTTTCTGTTCCAAACCACCGCAGTACGCGACATGGCCCGCTATTCGCCACGCGTTTTCGAACCGGATCCGGCGCTCAAGCCGCACTGGGAGATTCTCGCCGAGATCGCAGCACGCCTGTGTTCTACGACGGTCGAAGCGCTCGACGACATGATGCTATGGGCGATTCTCGGGCTCGCGGTCGGCGTGCCGGGCACCCGCTGCGAAAACGTCAGCCAAGAAACTGCGGCGGCCAAGATCGGCGACCAACGTGGCCCCGAGCGTCTGCTCGATTTGATGCTGCGCGCGGGCCCATACGGTGATCGCTTCGATGACGACGCCGACGGTCTGTCCCTGGCAAAGTTGGCCGACGATCCACACGGCATCGACCTCGGAGCACTCAAGGCCGGCCGGTTACCTGAGATTTTGAAGACCGCGGACAAACGGATCCCGCTCGCTGACCCGCTTCTCATCAGCGACATCGAGCGCCTGCGCGGTCGCCTCGAAGAACGTAGTCGTGTGGACGGCTTGCTCCTCGTTGGCCGCCGTCAGATGCGCAACATGAATTCCTGGCTTCACAACCTCGAAGTACTGGCCAGCGGTAAAGAGCGTTGCACGTTGCTCGTCCACCCCGACGACGCCTCGCGTGCCGGCATTGAAGACGGTGCCCGCGTGCGCGTACGTTCGCGCATAGGCGAAATCGAAGTAGCAGCCGAAGTAAGCGAAGAAATGATGCCCGGCGTCGTCAGCTTGCCGCACGGGTTCGGACACGCCGAAGAAGGTGTGCGGCTCAGCATTGCTCGGCGTCTTCAGCCCGGCGCCAACTCAAACTACCTGGCCGACGAGATGCGCCTCGACGAGCTATCAGGAACCAGCGTGCTCAACGGGATTCCGGTCGAGATCCAACCAACGTGAGCGATTCGCCCGAGCCAGCATCGATCATGCAGGCACCCTTCATAGGACGGGAAGACAAGCTCGAATCGCTACGCGAGGCATTCGAGCTTACGCGACAGGGTCGCGGCCAAATCGTCACCATCGCTGGCGAAGACGGCATCGGAAAGTCCCGTCTGCTGGAGGAATTCGTACGATTGCAGCCTACTGCCGCAGATCTGCTACTGCGTGCGGACTGCCTGCCGGAGCCCTGCTCGGCACCGTTTGCTCCAATGCTGAACCTACTCGGCAGTTACTTCGGCTTTCGGCCGCAGGATGACCAGCGCGAGCGGCGGGCGTGCATTGAAAACAAGGTTCTGGCGCTCGACCGTGGCCTCGAAGAGACCTTGCCTGCTCTCTACGGATTGCTTGGCACCGGCAACGCCACGCCTTCGATCGCGCCAATCGATGCGCCGCTCCGCCGCCAGCGCACACTCGACGCCGTGGCTCGACTGCTCTTTCGTGAAAGCCGCGAGTACGACGCCGTAGTCTTCGCGCTGGAGGACCTGCACTGGATCGATGATGCAACGCAGGCTTTGCTCGATCGACTAGCCGATGAGCTCGACGGCCATTCGCTGATGCTGGTCGCAACGTACCGTCCGAGCTGTCGGCACACTTGGTCGGGCAAGCCCTACTACCGCTGCCTGCAACTGGAATCACTGCCCGCGGCGCAGGCCGACGAACTGGCCCGCGCCCTGTTCGACGATGCTTCGAACGAAGCAAATCTCGGCGTCTTGCGCGCGATCGTCGAACAATCTCGAGGAAATCCGCTTTTCATCGAAGAAGCGCTGCACGCGCTAGCCGCCGAAGGCACCCTCGCCGGCGAACCCGGCAGTTACCGCAGACCGTCGGAGATCGCCGAAGACCGACAGCACCATCCGCTTCGCGTGCCGGCAAACATCGACGATGCGCTTTCCAGTCGCATCGATCGCTTGTCCTCCGACGAGCGGGCCTTACTACAAGCCTTGTCCGTTCTTCGGCGCCCCTTCCGGCACGCACTCGCCGCCGGGCTTTCGGATCGCGCCGAGCGCGCGGTTTCACCGATACTCAAACGGCTCGAGGAGGCTCAGTTTCTTCTCCGCCAAGACAACGACGAAGCGACGAGCTACCGGTTCCGCCACGGGCTCTACGCCGACGCGGCCTACCGCACGGTACTGCCGGAAACGAGGACACGTCTACACCGCGCCGCGGCGGCTGCGATCGAACGCGACGCCGACTCGCGCTTGGAGAACCACTACTTTGAACTCGCGCGCCACTATTCGGCCGCTGAGCATGCGGCCAAGGCCGTCGAGTATTCGCTGCTTGCCGGCCAGCAAGCCATCGAACGGGCAGCCTACGAAGAAGCGATCTCCGAGTTCAACCGTGGCCTCGGCCTGCTCGCCGGACGATCCGAAGACGCCGAACGAGACCAGGACGAGTTGTTGTTGCAGACCGCACTCGGGTCGGCATTGATCGGAACACGAGGATGGGCGTCTTCGCAAGTCGAAGCCGCTTTCACTCGAGCCTGCCAGATTTGCCGCCGGCAAGAAGACCCGAGCCGCTTGTTCGCGGCACTCTGGGGTCTGGCGTTCCTCTACTTCGTCCGCGGACAGATGGAACAAGCTTGCGCTCTGGGCAACGAAGCACGCGAGGTCGCACAAGCGTCGCGCGACATCGGCTTGCTCCTACAGGCGCAGCGCCTGATCGGATTCAATCAAACGTTCTTGGGCGAACTCGAACGCGCCAACGAATATTTTGACGAAACGATTCGTTTGTTCGATCCGAGCAGACATGCCTGGTTGTTGTCGGCCTACCCTCTGCACCCCACCGTCGTTGCACGCATGGTCAAGGGTTTGAACCTCTGGTACCTCGGCTATCCCGATCAGGCCCTGACGGTCAGCAGCGAAGCCATTTGGATCGCCGAAGACGCCGCCGATCCCTTTAGCCTGGTCAACGCAACGCTTTACGTGGCTTTCGTCCTGTTCGCGCGTGGAGACGCCGACGAAGCGATGGCAATGGCCGAATCCGGCGCCATCATCGCCGAAGAACACGGCTTTCGCGAATACCGCGCCTACAGTGCCGCTCAGCTCGGTCAGGCCCTTCTGTTTCAAGGACACATCGGCGACGGTATCTCCCGCCTGCGCCGAGCGATCACGGTACTCGGTGCCATGGGCGTACGTTTCATCGTCGATTACTGGCTCATCGTGCTCGCCGAAGCGTACGGAATGCAAGGCACGCCGGAACGTGGCCTCGAGCTGACCGTCGAAACCGAGCAAATCATCGAAGAAACCGGTATTCGTTTGAACGAGTCACGCCTCTATCGGGCAAAGGGCGACCTGCTCGCGATCTCTGGCGCGGACGCGACCAAGGTCGAGCGTTGCTACCAGCAAGCGCTGGACATTGCGCGCCGGCAAAAGAACAAAAGTTACGAATTGCAGGCATCAACGCAGCTCGCTCGGTTGTGGCAGGACCAGGGCATGACCGCGCAAGCGCGCGAGCTACTCTCCGCCGTCTACGGATGGTTTCGAGAGGGCTTCGACACCGCCGATCTCAAGCGAGCGCGTGCGCTGCTCGAGCAACTCGGCTGAGCTCGGGCAAAGAGGCCATACTCGCGATGCTCCATGCGCTTACGGGCATTCTCGTTCTGCTCTTGATTCTTGGCGGCGCCGTCTTCGCGTATCTCGCCTACTACATTCGGTGGGAACGCCGGCATACGCGCGGGCTCGCCTATTACGGCAAACCGTTGGCCCAGCGCCGAGCCACGCGCGAGACGATACGGCGCAAGAGCCGTTTCGCCCGGCCGATCCTAAAGGCGGTCGCAACCGTCGCCGGCCACCGCGCGATCCTCGACACGTGTTACCGCGGAGTGCATGTCCCGCTCTTCAAGACCACTCGTGCGCTTCTCGATCGCACATTCCATTTCGAGCCGGGAGCCAGCGATATTATCGTCGCCACCCAGATGAAATGCGGCACCACTTGGATGCAACAAGTCGTCTACGAAATCCTCAGTCACGGGCGCGGCGACCTCGGTGACCGCGGCCATCGGCATCTGTGCGCGCTAAGTCCCTGGATCGAGTCTTTCGACGGTGTCTCTCTGGCCGCAGCGCCGCGTATCGGCCGGCAGCAGGCACGCATCATCAAAACCCACCTTCACGCCCAACTGTGCCCCTACAGCCCTCGCGCCGAGTACGTCTATGTGACGCGACACCGCAAAAAG
>CAZJCO010000192.1:0-5958 GCA_964544375.1 uncultured Myxococcales bacterium | reverse complement strand
GAGGAAGAGCCGGCGGGCCCGGACCGCACGCTCTTTGTCGTCGGGATGGGCGGCGGCGCGGACTATCTGCTGCTCAGCCGCACGGTGGCGCAGAGCGGGCAGCGCGCCGAGCGCCTCGACGTGACCGTGTTGCACCGCGAAATTCTCGGCTCGGCATTGGCCGCTTGCGGAGGCGGCGAGCCGGCGCTGAGCTACTCGGCGGATACCGGCGAACCGTTCGACCGCCTGGATGCGGGCCAGGCGGAAGCCATCTTCGTGCTGCGGGCGACGCGGGCCGAGCAAATGGCCGAGGTCTGCTCGGCCGGCGAGTTGCTGCCGCAGAAATCGACGTATTTCTATCCCAAGCTGCTTACCGGCCTGGTGTTTCATTCGGTCGAATCAGCCGGCTCGGCGTAAGCCCCGCTTGGCTCGTACCAGCCAGCGCCGCGCCGGAAGACGCAGGTAGCTCGGCAGGGCGCTGAAGGCCTCGCGCGCCGAGCGGTAAGCGTCGCGAGCGGCTTGGCTGTCGCCGGTTTCCAGGGCCGCATCGCCGAGCAAGGTCCAGCCCTCGACGCTCGAGGTGTTGATCTCGACCGCCTGCTTCGCCCAACGGCGCGTCTCCGCCCAACGCTCGGCGCCGGCAAAATGACGCGCGACTTCGAGTTGGGCCGCGCCGTAGCGAAAGTGCCGGCTGATTTCGAGCGCCTTGCCTATGTGTTCGAGGCCTTTTTCTTCCGCGCCGCTTTGGAGTAGGCAGAGCCCGTAATAGAAGTTGGTTTCGGCCGATTCTTCCATCCTGCGAATTGCCTTTTCCAAATGAGGCAGGGCTTCTGCGGGCTTAGCTCCCTCGACCAGCAGGCGGCCGAGGTCGTTGTGGGCCGACACGTCGTGATCGTTGAGCGCCAGCGTGCGCTTGAGTTCGGCGATTGCATTGCGCCGCTCGAACAGCCGGGCGGGGTTGAAATAGCGCCCGCGAGCGCGCGCTTCTCCGAAATAGACGAACAGCCCCACCAGTACGAGCGCAAGCAAAGGGTTCCGCAGCAGGACGCTCAGGAGGTAGAACAGAAAGAAGGTACGCACGGATCCTGCGCGTACCCCGACGTCAGTCTAGATCTTCGCCGAAATGTGCGCGGGCGATGCGCTGTTTGAGATACTCGAGGGTGCCGAGATCCTCGACGATATCGCCGCCCGTGTCATAGAAAAAGATCTCGCCTTCCTTGTTGCGTCCGACGGCGACCAACCACTCGAGCTCGTCGCGGTCCTCGAGCAGGTAGTTGATCGCTTGCGAGACGCCCTTGCCGGGAATGATCGTGATCTTGGCGTGTGCGCTGGGATTGTTTTTGGCGGCAGAGGTTTTTTTCTTCATGCAACGCGCTCCGGTAGGCCCGCTGTTGATTTTTTCACGATAGGAACTCGTCAGCAGCAAGTCAACCCGCAGACCGTTTCGACGTGAAAGGTGTGCGGAAACATGTCGACGGGCGCCGCCCGTTCGAGGCGGTAGCCGTGGACGGCCAGTGTCTTGAGATCCCGTGCCAGGGTGGTGGGGTCGCAGGAGACATAGACAATGCGGGGAATCCCGAGGCGGCCCAGCAAGTCCGCGGATCCCAGCAAGCCGCTACGCGGGGGATTGACGATTGCGCTCTGCACTACCGCCGGGGCGGCGGCCAAGTAGCGTTCGACCCGCCGTTCGACGAAGCGCAGCCCGGATAGCCCATGGAAACTCGCCGACTCGCGCCCAGCGGCGACCGCGTCGGCGTCGCTTTCGACGGCAAACACTTGACCGGCGTGCCGCGCGATCGGCAGGGAGAAGTTCCCCGCACCGGCGTAAAGATCGAGCACCTGCTGCGAACGCTTGGGGGCCAGCATCGCCAGCGCCAGATCGACGAGGATGCGATTCCCCTCCGTGTTGATCTGGCCGAAGGCGGTTCCGGCCGACTGCGCCGTGGTACCGGTTTCGTCGAGGGCAAAACGGCGCCGCGTATCGCCCCAGCTGCGGCGCCAGCCGCGGCCGAACATCACCAGACCGCGGACCGGGTTGCCTTCGCTCGAGAGGAAGGCCTTGATGCGTTCGCGGTCGGCGGCGCGCAGACGTCCGCTCGAATTGATTGCGACGACCAGGCCGGGAAGCTCTCCGCGAACGGCAATTTCGACGCGGGTGGCGCGTGTAGCAAGAGAACCGACGAACTCGCCGATCGGCGTCATGGAGGCGCGAATCCGCTCGTCGGCGATCAGGCAGTCGTCGAGTTCGACCAGCCGGTGGGTCGCGGCGCGATAGAACCCGAGGCGCCCGTTCTCGAATCGTAGCTTGAGCCGGTTGCGGTAGCCCTCCCGCCGGGGGGAGGCGAGGATCGGCTCGACCGGCGGACTTTCGATACCGGCAATACGCGTTAGCGCGTCGCGTACGGCTTGTTCTTTCGACTCGAGTTGCACCCGATAGTCGACGTGCTGCCAGGGACAGCCGCCGCAGCTGCCGGCAAGGGGACACGGAGGCTCGACGCGCGCGTCGCCAGCTTCGCTCAGTTCGACCATGCGGCCCTGCGCCCAGGATCCATGATCGCCGGTCAGTGCCACGCGGATCCGGTCCCCCGGCGCGGTTTCTTCGACGAATACCACCCGCCCGCCGAGGCGGCCGATACCGGCGCGTCCGTAGGAGAGGGAGTCGATTCGTAAGGACTCGGTTTCGCTGGTCGGCATGGTGGCTAGGGCTGGCGAACAGTGCAGAGCGCGCCGCGCGAATTCAAGCGGCCAAATTCAAGCGGCCTTGACTTGATCGTCCGCGGTCCCTTACCCTGGCGTGGTGTTTCGCCTCAGAGTTCTCGGGTCGGGCGACGCCTTCAACGCCGCCGGGGCGCTTCACAGCGCCTACTTCGTCGAGCACGACGGCGGCAAGCTGCTGATGGAATGCGGCCCCTGCGTGCTGGCCGGAATGAAACGCCATGGCGTCGCTGCCGACGCTCCCGATGCCGTGTTGATTTCTCACCTTCACGGCGACCATTTCGGCGGCCTGCCGTTCCTGTTTCTCGAGTACACCTTTTGCACGCCTCGCGACCGGCCGCTCGAGGTTGCAGGTCCCGAAGGGATCGAGGAGCGCGTGGAGACGCTGCACGCTGCGCTCTACAAGGAGGCCGGCTGCCGCTGCCTCGACTTCGGCGTTCGCTTCCGCACGGTTCGCCCCGGCGACCAGCTCGAGCTGGCCGGCTTTTCGGTCGAAGCGTTCGAAGTCCCCCATCCCGCCGAACCGTATTCGCTCGGCTTTCGCGTATCCGGAAGCGATGCCACGTTGTTGTTTTCCGGCGACTCGGCATGGACCGAGGAGTTCGTTTCACGCAGCCAGGGAACGGATCTCTTCTTGTGCGAGTGCTGCTCGCTCGAGCCGGCCAGCAACGTTCACATCAACTACCGCGAGATTCTCGAGCACCGTGCGCGCTTGGGCTGCAAGCGCCTTCTTCTGACCCATCTCGGCGATGACGTCCGCGCGCGCGACGATCTCGAAGTCGAAACCGCGAGCGACGGCATGCTCATCGAACTGCCGTAACTTACGGGTCCTGGTTCGTAAGGCAGTCGATCAAGTTGGTCGTAATCCGGTGGGTCGCTCCCCAGATCAGGTGTCGTCCGGCGGTGATTACTTCGATGTCGATTTCGTGCTCGCGGAAGGTTTTCGTTCGGACGTCATGAAACGACGGATCGGCCAGATCGCCGATCGCTACCGTGAAGAGGTCGCTTACCTCATGGGGGTTGGGGTCGAAACGACAGTCGGCCGGTAGCAGACCGACAAACGGGGTGATGATGTAGTCGGTGACCATCGTGAACACGTCATCGAGCTTTCCCAGAATGCGTACCGTGGACGGCTCGATGCCGATCTCTTCCTTTGCCTCGCGCAGCGCCGTATCGAGCAGGCTATCGTCTTCGGCCGAGCGCTTACCCCCGGGAAAGGACACCTGGCCCTGGTGACTCGGCAGGCTCTCGCTGCGCAGCGTATACACCACCGAGTAATCCGATGCGGCAGGCAGAATCGGCACCAGCACCGCGCAGGGCAGCGCATCGGGTTCCTCGAGAACCGTACGCCGGCGCTGATTGAGCAAGTGCTCGAGGCGGACCGGAAGCGTCATCCCACTAGTGTGGTGGGGCCGCCCGGCCGAGACAAGGGGTCGAGGCGGCCGCCGATCCGCGTTAGGGTTGCCGCATGGGTGCTGCTTCGCACGACGTGTTGCTGGTTCACTACAACGAGATTGCGCTCAAACTCGGTCACCGGCCGATGTTCGTCTCGCGCTTGATCGAGAACGTCCGCCGCGCGTTGTCCGGTCTCGGGATCGAGCGCGTCGAATCGGTCGATAGCCGCCTCTTGGTTCGCATGAGCGGCGCGCACGCCGAGCAGGCGCTCGAGCGTCTGGCCGTCCAACCGGGCATCGCCAACATCCTGCCGGCGATGCGTTGTGACAAGAGCCTCGAGGCGCTCGATGCAGCCGTCGAGCGCGCGCTCGAGCAGTGGCGTCCGAGCGGTTCCTTCCGCGTCGACGTCCGACGCACCGATAAGAACTTTCCGCTCAAGAGCCCGGAGATCGGCGCCCGCCTTGGTGCTGCGATTGTCCGTCGCAGCGGAGCGCGGGTCGACCTGAAGCATGCCGACGAGGTCGTCCACGTCATCGTCGCAGGGGACGCGATCTATCTCAGTACGACCGCTAAGCGGCCGGGCTGCGGGGGCCTGCCGGTCTCGACCGGCGGCCGGGTCTTGCTTCTGCTGTCCGGCGGCATCGACTCGCCGGTCGCCGGGCTGCGGATGATGCGCAGGGGATGCCGCGTGGATGCCGTCCATTTCCACAGCGTGCCCTACTTGGACCGGACCAGTCAGAGCAAGGCACGGCAGCTCTGCCGCGTGCTGGCGCGTGGACAGGAGTCCGTTCGCCTGTCGCTTGTAGCGTTCGGCGATCTGCAGAGCGAAGTCGTACGGTCGGTCCCCAAGCCGCTGCGCGTCGTGATCTACCGCCGCATGATGATGCGCATTGCTTCGCGCATCGCCCGGCTCGACCACGCGGCGGCGCTAGTTACCGGAGAAAGTCTCGGGCAGGTCGCCTCGCAGACGCTTGCCAACCTCTCGGTGATCGAGGCGGCGGCCGAGGTTCCGCTGCTGCGTCCGCTAGTAGGAATGGACAAGCTCGAGATCACGCGTTACGCGCGCGAGACGCAGACCTTTGATATTTCGGTGGTGCCCGATCAGGACTGTTGCACGTTGTTCGTGCCACGGCACCCGGCGACCGCCGCTACCCTCGAAGAAGCGCAGGAGGCAGAGCGCCGGCTCGATGTCGAAAGCCTGGTCGAGCGCGCCGCGAGCGGGCGAGAACGCGAGCGGATTGAAGCGGTGTGGGGGGTCGACGGGGAGGAACTGGCGGCGGCGCTGTAGAGGCGCTCGGCGTCAGTCCTGGCCGCGCGCCTGGCGCCAGAGCCGTTCGATCGCCGCCTGCAGCTCCGCTCGGACGCGCTCGCCAGCGCTCGGCTCCTGGCGGCGCTGAAAACGCGCGGGAGCCGCCGCGCGGGTTTCGGCCGGCGCACGGCTCGGAGAGGACCCGGCCTCGATCTTGCCGACGACGAGGAAGATCTCGCCTACCACCTCGCGTTTCATCCAGCGGTTGATTCGCTCGCGAAGTTCTTCGCGCAGCAAGCTGAGCTCCTGCATCCAGACGTTGTTACGCACCGCCACCACCAGACGCTTGGCATCGAGCCGGAGCGGCTGGGCATTGCGCGCGATGGCCGGGCCGACGACTTCGTCCCAGGCCTGCCAGACCCGATAATCGTCGAGATTGCGCTCGACTCCGAGGCGCGCGACCACGCTGCCGAGAATCTCGGCGATGCGGGTCGGAGAGCTTGGCTGGCGCCTTGCCATGGTCGTTCTCTAGCTCTGGGAGCTAACGAGAGCCAGGGATCGCTGCATCGACGGAAAGCTTCTCTACTCCGACATCCATCTCATTCGTGTTGGCGTCCCAG
>CAZJCO010000191.1:0-5992 GCA_964544375.1 uncultured Myxococcales bacterium | reverse complement strand
CGCTTTTGCCGGCAACTGCCATTACGCCCGCGACTACATTGGGGCCACGCCCGTCCTCGACGCCGCGCGCGCGGGCTCGCTCCCTCCAACCGGCTTGCGCCGGCACCGCAGCCCGCCGCCAAGCCTGCCCAGCGGGGCCGACCTTCAGCAACGACGCCGCGCGGCTACGCGCGCACCGCTCGGAACGTTCTCCGGTTCGATTCTGTTCATCCTTGCCGAGTTCAGCGACCAGGCCGGCGCGACCAGCGAGGCAAGCTGGGCCGCGTTCATCAGCAACAACATCGCCGACTACTACGACAAGGTATCTCACGGTGCCGTCACCTTGAGCCCGGCCGCCGAGAGCTTCGGCAGCGCCGGCAACGGAGTGGTCGGCTGGCTCAACCTCGGCTACCCTCATCCCGATACCGCCGACAATACCGACGTCAGCAACCAGCAACTCACACGAGATGCGATTTTGGCGGCCGACCCCTACGTCGACTTCGCCTCCTACGACGGCAACGGTGACGGCTACGTCGACGCCGAAGAACTCGCGGTCGTGGTGATCGCGGCAGGTTACGAACGATCTTACTCCGCAAACTACTCGCCAACGGTGTGGGGCCACATGTGGTTCGTCTGGTGCTGCTCAGGGGCGCCCGTCGTCGACGGTGTCGTGGTTGCCGATTGGCACAACGGAGCAGGCGGATACGCCCAGTTTGGCGAGCTCCATCGCAGCAGCGCAGGCAATAGCCATCAGGCAACGATGGGCATCATGGTCCACGAACTCGGCCACCTCATCTTCGATCTTCCCGACCTCTACGACATCGATGACTCCTCGGCTGGCATCGGCGTGTTCGGGCTGATGTCGGGCGGAAGCTGGGGCGCGACATGGACCGACAGTTACGCCGGGACCACGCCGGTGCCGGCCTGTGCCTGGAGCAAAACCGACCGCGGCTGGGTCGACGCTGCCGAAGGCAGCGCAACCGTTGCCGTGACCGCCGGCGGATCTTCAGGCGCCAGCGCCGCCAACACCGTGTTTCGCAGCTCGACGCTGCTTTCGAACGAATACTTCCTGGTCGAGAACCGGCAGGACTCCGGATACGATCGCGGTCTCGAGCGCTACTTCGGCCCGGGGTTTTCCGGCGGCGTAGCCATCTGGCACATCGACGAAAACATCGCCTCGAATAGCGACGACAACCATCGGAAGGTCGATCTCGAAGAAGCCGACGGCACCGAGAGCAGCGGCGCGACCACTGATCTGTGGTTCGCCGGAAACGCGACGACCTTCGACGACGCCAGCATCCCGTCGAGCAAACTCTACGACGGATCGAGCAGCGGCAAGCGTATCGAGAGTCTCGGCCCTGCAGCCGAAACGATGAACGTCGTGTTTGACGCGCCCCTTTGTAGCAACGGCGTGATCAATCCCGGAGAATCATGCGACGACGGCAACACGGTAGCCGGCGACGGCTGCGATCCTTCCTGCCAAACCGAGCTATGCTATGCCTGCGTCGGCCAGCCTTCGGCCTGCACACTGAGCGACGGCGTGCCCTGCGACGACGGCCTCTACTGTAACGGAGACGACTCCTGCCAAAGCGGCGCATGTTCGGTCCACTCCGGCAATCCCTGCAGCGGCGGCGCGGAGTGCGCAGACCAATGCGACGAGGCCCTGGGCTCCTGCTTCGTCGCCGCGGGAGTGGTTTGTAGCGGCGACGGCAACCCCTGCAACGGCGCCGAGCAATGTGACGGTCTCGGGTCCTGCGTCTCTACGAATCTAGCTCCCGACTGCTCGGACTTGGATCCGTGCAGCGTCGATCGCTGCGATCCGGCCGTCGGCTGCACCAACGAGGCCGCGGCCCAAGCGAGCTGCTATCAAGGCGCCCGCACGAGTCTTCTGGTCAAGAACCGCAGCGACGACGCAAAGGACCGTCTCACCTGGAAACTGTCTCGAGGAGACGCGTTCGCCTTGGGCGATCTGGGCACGCCACAGTCTTCGACCAGCTACGCGCTTTGTCTCTACGACCGAAGCAGCGGCGCTGCCGGCCTCGCCACCAGTCTCGAACTCGCGCCGAGCCTGGCGTGGCAAAGCAAGGGTTGGCGAGGCTACAAGTACCGCGATCCGCTCGCCTCGATCGCGGGCGTCCGCGATGCTCAACTCAAAACCGGAGATGCCGGCAAAAGCATGGTCCGGCTACGCGCCAAAGGCCCGCTCCTCTCCACTCCGCCGCCGCTCGATGCCACGACCTTCTTCGCGCAAGATCCGAGCGTAAGCGTCGTGCTGGTCAACTCCGAGGGCGTCTGCTGGCGCACGGACTTCTCCGCTGTGGCGACGAAGAAGAACGACGGCGAACGCTTCAAGGCAAAGACGCCCTAAGCGGAAGCATCCGCCGAGATTTTCGCGCGGCGGAACCGAACCTCCAGGCTTGCCTTACTGTCGACCGCGTCATGCTTGCCGATTCGGCGACAGCACGGCGAACGCCCAGCCGACTCGAGTCAGCGGCAAGAGAACGGTCCTTAGCGCGGCGGGGATCGATCGGGCCTCATCCTGCGAGTCCCCATGAATCACGCTCGCACGAACCGGGATCCGACGTCCTCCAACCCAGAGGGCTCCGTCACCGAGTGTCGCGAGATTCCTCAGCCACTGGGACCGTCGTCCTCTGAACGTCGAAACGACGAAATGATCGCCCACGCGGCTGGTCACGAGCGGGGTTCTCCGTACGATCCCCGTGTGCCTGCCGAGCGCCTCGAGGACGACGATTCCCATTGGCGCGAGGCCGTGCGACGCCACGCCCCTTCGCAGAGGCGGCTCCGCATAGCGGTTGAGAACGCCGAAGACCCGCTTCTCGAAAGCGCTCAGTAGGTTTTCCGTGCTCGTTGCAAACGTCACTTCAAGATCTCCATGGCCGTGTTCTTTATCCGATGGCAAATTCGGGGTCTTGCTGGCGGAGAGGGTGGGATTCGAACCCACGGACCCCGGAGGGTCACACGATTTCGAGTCGTGCTCCTTCAACCGGACTCGGACACCTCTCCGCGGCTCGGACGAGCAAGACGAAGTTTAGCCGTCTCCCGGCGACCGGCGCAAACCGCTCACTTCTGGCCGGCCCGGCGCTGCGCAAAAAACGACGTCAACAACTGCGAGGCAACGTCGGCCAGCGGGCCTTCGTCGACCGGAAATCGGTGGTTCAACCGCTCGTCTTCCGCCGTACGGTAGAGCGAACGCGCGGCACCGGCCTTGGCGTCGCATGCGGCAAAGACCAGTCGCTCGATGCGCGCTTGCACCATCGCTCCCATGCACATCAGGCAGGGCTCGAGCGTGACGTAGAGCGTTCCGCCGGTGCGATGATTACCGAGTCGGCGTGCGCCCTCGCGAAGCACGACGATCTCTGCGTGGGCGCAGGGATCGACGTCGCAGATCGTACGGTTGTAGCCCTCGGCAAGCGCCGCCGTGCCGACGACCAGGACGGCACCGATCGGGACCTCGCCGCGCGCCTCGGCGAGCCGTGCCTGATCGAGTGCACGTCGCATCCAACGCTCATCGTCGGGCGCTGCCGGCATCTATTTGGCGCTTTGGCCTTGGGGGCGAACCAGCGTGCGGCTCTTGGTCGTGTCTTGTCGCGGGAACACCGGTACCTGCGGCTTGGCTTTGGCCGCCTGCCTCGGCGCTTTCATCCGCGGGCGGCTCGGCTGGACCTGCGCGCGCGGCTTGGCTGTTGGCCGTGGTGGGGCGACCTCGCTCGGCGGCGCCACCTCGATGGTCTCCGGCGTCGGCATCAGAAGCGCCGCACAACCGATTCCGACCGCCAATGCGACCGCTAGATATCCCCATGCTCGTGGCAAGCTTCGGCTCCTGCTCGCTCGATGCTAGCGCGGACCCGCGCGGGATGCCACGCCGGCTGCCGAAACAGCCGGCCCGACAACGCGAGAACCTTTCGCGCGAGGCCCGAGGAAGCCCGCCCTAGATGCAGACCGGACAGGTGAGCGGTATCGATTGGCCAACCGCCTTGCGCAGCAGCCGTAAGGAGTCGCTCGCCGTAACCGGATTGCCGGTTTGATTGTTGTCGACATTGCAAATGCAGGCGTCGCAACTGTTCGCGCCGACGGCCACGCGCAAAACAAAGAGGGCGTCGCTAGCCGTCGTCTTGCCGTTGTCGTCGGGGTCACCGCAAGCGAGAACCCCACAGGTCGCGTCACAAAATTCGCCGGCCTGCCAAAGCGTGTCGCCGTCGTCGCAAGCTTCGCCGGGTTCGACGACGCCGTTGCCGCACCCTGGCGGGCCACCAACGGTCGTCGTCGTCGTGCTCGTGGTCGTCGTGGTGCTCGTCGTCGTTGTCGTTACGACTTGGCATTGGCCCGTCGCCAGGTTACAGGTTTCGCCCGTCGGGCAGTTGGAAGTCCCCAAGCATCGCCCATTGCTACAGGTATCCCCGACGGTACAAGCAGCCTGGTCATCACACACCCCGCTATTTGGCACAAACAAACAGCCCGTCGCACTGCAACTATCATTGGTACAAAGATTGAGGTCGTCGCACTGCGAAGTATGCACGCAGGTGCCGGTCGACACATCGCAGCTGTCCGTCGTGCAGAACAGGTCGTCATCGCACAGTGGAACCGCAGGCCAGCCTGGCGTACCCGCGATGCAGCCTTCGTCAACGCACTGATCACTACATCCATCACCGCCAATCGTGTTTCCGTCGTCGCAGGTCTCGGAGGAATCGATCACCCCGTTTCCACAGACATCGCAACCAAGCAACGTTTGGTCCAACGTAATCGTCGGCGCCGGGGCTACGGTACCAGACACTACCGGCGGCTGAGAGCTATTTCGATAGACAAATTCGTTGGCTGCGCCAGCACCACCGCTCGCAAGAACCTGCGCACCGGATGCCACAGTCATCGCATTGCGGCTGATGATGCTGTTTCGTGCGGCGTCGACTCGGTTATCGATCAAGCCCGAGGACTCGATAGTGACGTCGCAACCATCAATATCGAAAAAGCCGCTGAGCCCCGTACTACCGGTACCGGTAGCCAGCACAGAGCCGCCCACGCTCACACGACCGCCACCGTCGAGGGAAAGCGTCGCACCGTCTCCTCCTCCGGAAACGCTCAGATCGATCGCAGCGGCCATGACGAGATCCTTGTCGGCGGCCACGCTGAGGTCACCACCACCAGCCGAACTGCCGAGCAGATTCACTTTGGAGCCAGCAAAGAAGCCAGCGTGCCTGGCCGCGGCAACATCAACCCCGCCGGCGGCGCCCTGCGAACCGTTACTGATAGCCGAAATGGTTCCGCGAAACTCGAGATCGTTGCCGGCGTCGAGCGCCAGGTCCCCGCCGAAACCGTCTGGCTTGGCACCGTCAGCATGCACGTTCGCAAGCGCCGCGACGCGGAGATTGCGTCCGGCGGACAGCTCCTGCGTCCCTCCGTCTCCGCCGAAGGCATCTACGCGCGAGAAATGCCCATCCGCGCCAATCTCGGCGTTGTCCGAAACAATGAGATCCCGTCCGGCCGATAGGATGGTGTCCCCTCCAAAACCGGCGCCTTGAGTCGAATCAACCAAGGTCGGCGCGTTGAGAATCAAGTCTCGGCCCGCGTCTATTTCGATAAGGCCACCGTCAAAATCACCGCCGCTTGCGTCAACGAGCTGATTCACGGTTACGTCCAATTGGGCAATGATCGAGGCGTCACCACCGCCGGACAGACCGCCACCGGTGAGCAACAACGGCCCGTCGATCGTCACGGAACCGGCGTCGGATTCGAGATCGATGGATCCCCCGTCGCTATCCGGATCCGTAGAAGCGACGGTAATCGATTGCAAAACCCGGAGGTCGCCCGCACCGAGGAGAGACACCGATCCTGGATTCACGCCGTCCGCTCGGACCCGTCCATTGATCGTAATGTCTCCGCTTCCGACAGAGCACATACCAAAATTGCAGTCCGAATCGATCGCGCACTCGACCGAATGATCTCCTGAACAGACCTGAACCGCACAGGATCCGAGTTGGCAGTCGGAATCGCCGGCGCA
>CAZJCO010000190.1:3033-6023 GCA_964544375.1 uncultured Myxococcales bacterium | reverse complement strand
GGAGCCAGGGCGATGCCGAGCAGTAGGGTGGAACCGATCCAGAGGGCAGGCCAGGGGCAGAAGGGCGGTGCCGGACTGCCGGCCAGCCAACTTCCGGCACCGGTAAGCAACGAGAAAACCGACAGTGCCGCGAGCAGGGTGGCGGCTGCGCCGCGTGCCAGGTCGCGGCGGCCGGCGGCCGGAGAGGCGCCCGCGCCGATCGCGACGGGAGCCCAGAACCCCGGTGGCCGGACTTTCTCGTAGAATCGGCGCAGATGCTCGAGCGAATCGCCGGCGCTCGCCAGGGAGACGGTGACGCCTGCGGCCGTTGCTGCAATTGCCATCACGAGTAATCTCAGGGCTTCGTCTTCGATGCTGACCAGCAGTACGGGCGCCGAGCATGTCGATACGACGATGGTGGCGAGCTCACCCCATGCGTTGATGCGCCACCACAGCCAGCGCAGCAGGAGCGTCACGCCCATTCCCGCTCCCAACAGCAAGCTGGTTTGCCAGGCGCGTTGAATGGACGAGAGTTGCGTCATCACGGCCAAGGCGATCGCGAGGATCAGCAGGTTCGCACCACGCGCGACCCACACGAGCGAGCGCGGAGAGGGCGTTCTTCGGAGCCAAACACGGCAGACGAAGCGGTCGTAAATGTCGTTGGTCCAATAAGATGCTCCCCAGTTCAGATGCGTGTCGATGGTTGAAGCCAGTGCGGCGAGCATGGCGGTCAGCATCAGACCGGCGCAGCCTGCAGGGAGCAATCGCGCGATGCCGAGCACGAACGTCGTTTCACGTTCGGCGGTGAGTTCGTGCAGCGGCAAGGACGAATCCGGCGGAAACAGAACGAGTAGACCCAGTCCGATCGGTAACCATAACAGCGAGCGCAGCAAGATCTGCGCAAAGGTGAAGACGATTGCCGCAAGCTTAGCGTCCCGGTCCGTACGGCAGGCCATGGTCCTCTGGGCGAGATATCCCGTGCCGTCGGCGTTCATCTGCACCAGCCACTGCAGTGCGAACACTGCCAGTACGGAAAACGTCGCTCCCTTGGCGTGAAACGGAGTAAACGCCAGAATCTCGTTTGGCATGATTCCATTGGGTCCACCGGAGGCGAAGCGCTCCCGAATGCTTTCGGAGATGGCGCTCACGCCGCCGGCCGCGTGTAGCACCCACCCGGCGTACACGGCGGTGCCGATCATCATCAACAGGAACTGAACGACGTCCGTGTTGACCACCGACCGAAGACCGCCGGTGGTCGAATACAGCGTGGTGACGAAGACGATGGCGACGATCGAAAGCATGTTGTTCGTCGAACGCAGCCAGACGTCGGCGGCTGCCGGATCGCCCCGTGCGATCGGCACCCCGATCGTCTCGACGCCTGCGCGCAGTACGTGGAAGACGCCATCAGGAAGCCACTGGTGCCAGAGTAAGAACGGCTCGGCGATTTCTTTCGTCGCAAACAGCACCATCGCGAGAACCGTACAGTTGAAAACGGTTCCGAAGTAGACCGCCTTGGCGGCGCGCAGAATAGGCGCCGGGTACAGCGCCAGCCGCCCGATGCGCAGTGGGGCGCTTTGGTATCGCAACTCGGTCAGCTCGGCATCCGTGATCACTCCGGCGCGCCGCCAACTCGGTGCGAGGACAAAGCCCAGCAAAAGGAAGGCGAGGGCATAGATCCACAGTCTCCACAGAGAAAAAATGCCGGCGGTCGCAATCAGCCCGGTGACGAGCAGCGGCGTATCGGCGGCGAACTGGGTGGCCGCCATGCTGATACCGGCTTTCCAGCCGGGAAGACTGCGGCCGGCCAGGAAGTATTCCTCTAGACTGCGCGAGGCCGAACGCCGAGCACGCAGTCCGGCGGAAATGGCGTAGACGACGAACGCCGCGACAATCACAAAGTCTAAAGTCCGCATCGCTCCGAGAGGCTGAGAACAACGCACGGTAGCAAACTCTCCAGCAGGCGTCGAGGCTGGCGTAGCGTGTGTCGCGAAGCTATACGAGGCATGCGCATCGGCGAGTCGCGCCGAGCGCAGCCGAACAGGAAAGCTCAGCGAGGAGTTCAGATTGATGGGATTGCTTGACGGAAAAATCGCCATGATTACGGGTGGTGCCAGCGGCATCGGAGCCGGCTCTACCAGACTGTTCGCGCGCGAAGGCGCGCGCGTGCTGGTTGCCGACATTCTTGATGACAACGGCAACAAGATCGCCGGCGAACTCGGCGACGACAAGGTTGCGTTCGTTCATACGGACGTGACGCAGGAATCCGATATCGAGGCGGCGGTTCGAGCGACCTGCGAGCGCTTCGGCCGGATCGACATCCTCTTCAACAACGCCGGCTGCGGCGGGGTAGACGGTCCCGTTGCCGAGACCGACACGGCGCAGCTCGATTCGACCATCGCTCTGCTGTTTCGATCGGTGGTGCTTGGCATGAAGCACGCCGCGCCGATCATGATCGAGCAAGGCAGCGGTTCGATCATCAACACCGCCAGTGTTGCCGGCATGCGTACGGGTTTTGGGCCGCACGTCTACAGCGCGCTCAAGGCCGCGGTCATGCATCTGACGCGGTCCGTGGCGATGGAACTCGGTGAAAAGGGTGTGCGCGTGAACGCGATTTGTCCGGGGGGAATCGTTACACCGATCTTCGGGCGCACTCTTGGGCTGCCGGCGGTGCAGGCCGAAGAGCGGCTGCCGGTGCTGAACGACTTCTTTGCGACGATGCAGCCGATTCAACGCCCCGGCCAGCCGGAGGATATCGCCCAGGCGGCGCTATGGTTGGCGGGCGATTCCTCGCCGTTCGTTAACGGGCACGCACTGGTGGTCGACGGTGGCGCGACCGGAGGGCTAGGTTGGTCGCAATCGCAGATGCTCTACGACACGTTGCGCGACATGCTCGGCATCGAGCACTGAGCAGGTGATCGTCGCTGCACGCTGCCACTTCTGCAGGAAGGAGAGGCTGCAGGGCGAACGGTGACGGCTGCGGGGCTGAGGATCCAAGCAGGCGGCGAGGCCTA
>CAZJCO010000190.1:0-2933 GCA_964544375.1 uncultured Myxococcales bacterium | reverse complement strand
CGGCGATGTGCTCGCCAGCGGCCGATTGGCGGATCGCCTGGAGTGGATTAGTTAAACGATTCAGAGACCTTGCGGCGCGTTAGGATGCTGCGGTCGGGCGCAAAAAAAGTTCTGGCACCGCGGGGGCTTTTCGGGCATAGTCACGCCACCGCCTAGGGAGGAGTTCCATGCACAACCTGAAACCGTTCTCGTCTTCGTCGCTTGCAGGTATCGTAGTCGTCGGTCTTTGCTTCGCCGGCCTCTCGCTCGTTCATGTACCACGAGTGCAGGCGTTACAGGGCGACTGCGCGCAGCCGATCAGCAACGGCAATGGTCCGAGTGCGAGCGACTGTCTGTTCATCTTGAAGGCGGCCGTGGGATCCGTGGTTTGCAGTCCTGCATGTATCTGCGATCCCGACAATAACGGCAGGACCTCGGCGGTGGATGCGTTGATGTGTCTGAAGCGCGCCGTCGGCCAACCAATTTCACTCAACTGCTGCCAATTCGTGACGACATCGACTAGCTCGACTTCCTCAACTTCCACGACGACATCCACGACGACATCCACGACCCTGCCGCCGCTCACTACGACAACGTCCGCGGCGACGACTACGACGGTGACGACGACGACGCTTCCACAAACCGACCGTCATGTGTTCGGCCAGGCTTGTATCGAGGTCACGCTGCGGGCCGGAACCCTCGGCGGAAGCACGGTGCGCCAGCCGGGATCGATTACCATGGAGGTGCATCCCAATCAGGTGACCGATCTCGATGCTGACGGGTTGGACGAGGTGCCAATAGAGTTCACCGACATCTTCGTCGTCGGAAACCAAGGGACGTTCGGTACCGTTACGATTCAGCAGAACAATAACGTGCATCCGAACATCGATCAGCGCAGCCTCGGGACCTTAGAGGAAACGGCGAACCCCACGCCCGGCGTTCTCGATCTGCCGCCATACGCCGCCAGCGGCAGTGCGACGTTGGATATCGACATTTACCTCGAGGCGCGGTTGCAAGGGCTGTTTTTGCCGCCGGATCGCGGCCACAACGATGTGCCGATCACGCTCGTCGGAACCGTTAGCGCCGTACCTCCGGCGCCGGGCGAGATCTTGTTGATGCAGAACTCGGCCCCGGTCACGGTCCTGCTCGACAGCGACCTTCCATTTTCACTGCTCGGGAACACGCTCACGATCGACGTTACCGACAAAGCCAACGTCGACCTGAGCGCGACGAGCTGTCCCTGAGCGCGACGAGCTGTCCCTGAGCGATGCGCGCGAGCGGCGCCGCTTAGAGCAAGACGCCGGCGTAGCTGTCTTGGTTGAAGCCGACGAGCAGGGTCTTGCCGACCTTGAGCGTCGGTGCGCGCAGATTGCCGGTCGGGCCGAGCATCGCGTCGACCGTCGCCCGGTCGGCTTTGCCTGCGGGCTTGAACGTTTTGACGTTCTTTCCCTTGGCGACGATGACGGTCGAGGCTGCTCTGGCCAGCTCCCCGGCGTCCGAGCGACCCAACTTCTTACTGGCCGAAACGACTTCTTTGGGTTCAATGCTGTGGGCATCCAAAAACTTGGACGCTTTGATGCAGCTCGTTCAACCCTTGCGGTGGTAGTACCAATCTAACTTCTTGGCCACAGTGCACTCCTCTACTTTGGCAAACCCCACGTAACAAGAACTCTGAGACGAATCGAATGGCGCCCGCGGCTCAATTGCAGCTCTGCCCCAGTGCGTCGGCCTGGTCGATTGCGCCGCAGCTTCGTTGCCGTGCCGCCGCAGAGACGCAGGCGTGGAGTGCGGCCGCATCGGCGGCGGCGCACGCCGGGAACGCGGCGAGCAGGTCGACTTGGCGGGCGCCGCAACTGCGCTCGATGCTCTTGCGAATCCGGTCCGGGCGCGCGGGGGGGGGTGCGTCGCAGCGTTTGGCGATGCGGCCTTTGGGGTCGCTGCCGAGGCAGACGGCGGCCAGTGCATCGGCGCTGTCGGCTCCGCGCTTGAGCGCCGAGCGCTTGCACTTTCGAAACTCGCCGAGCCGGGTGTCCAGGCAGGCGCCGGCGGCTTGGGCGACGGCTTGCTGGCAGCGGGCCATGTCTTGGTCCGCCTGGGCCGTGACCAAGGCCGCATCGAGCGGTGTAGCAAAAACATCGTGTAGCAGGGCGGTTGCTGCGCCGAGGCTTTCTTGGTTCACGGTAGCGGCGTTGGTCGCAGCAAAGTCGGGCGCGGCGGCTGCGCAATGCTTGGCCTCGTCTTGCCCGGTGCGCGCGCTGGCGCGGCCAACCTTGCCGCTGCGGTCGGCGGCAAGGCAGCTTTCGGCCGTTATCCCGCCGGGCAGACTGCCGCGCGCGTAGTCCTTGATGCAAAGCCGATGGGAGCGACTTTGTGCCTTGGCGACGCGCGCCAGGTTTTTGTTCAAGGCGTCGATGCAGCGTTGCTGCTCCTTGCTTTGCGGTCGGCCGGGATCGGGCACCGAGCCGGTGACGAAACCGGTGAGGAACTGCGCCGCCTTGGCCCCCTCGAGCACGTCGTCGCCTTCGGCATCGAGGTACCATAGCGTGCCGTCCACGCCGGGCATCCCCCAGGTCCAAATCGCGATCTCCTCGAGGCGGCCGATGGCCGGCGCCGCGGCGCGCCGTCCGTCGGCGGCGCGCATCAGGGCGTCGTAGTCGTTGCGCTGCTCCCAGGGGTCGGCGGCGCCGCCGGCCGGGCCTTCGCTGTAGGGTGCGGTGGTCGTCTTGTCGTAGGGAATCGCGCCGTGCTCGGTGAGCACGCAGGGCATGCCGGCGCCGCCCTTGCGCGCAGCGGAAAAACTCAAGATGCCGTGGGCGAAGCCGCTGGCCGCATCGTCAAAGATGTCGTTCCAGCGCGCGACCAGGAGCGCTACGTCCGGGCTGGCGAGGCCGGCGGCTTCGGCGCTGGAGGCCAGCGGCAGGTAGGCGTCGATGCCGAGAAAATCGATCGCCGGG
>CAZJCO010000189.1:0-6037 GCA_964544375.1 uncultured Myxococcales bacterium | reverse complement strand
CGGGTTCGAGGTGCTCGGGGATGACGACCTTCTTCTTGAACGTCTGGCCGGGCGTCTCCTCGGCGTCGTCCTCCTCGTCCTCCTCGTCCTCCTCGTCCTCCTCGTCCCCGAAGAAGCGAGGGTTGCCGTTTCGCTTCGGGTTGGCGAAGGGGGAGGGGGCGCTGATGGCGGACTCTTCGCCGCTGGAGCCGACCCAGTCATGGTAGAGGTCGCCGCCATAGGTGAGGCGGGTGTTTTCAATCGCAGCCATATCCATTTCCTTTATTTGGAGTTGCGGGTCTTCTGTGTTGCGATGCGGCAGATAAGCGGGCAAATGGCATCGCACAAGTCGCAGAAAATGCATGGGCCATATGCAATGACTGCATGGATCGGATGATCTGTAATATCATTGAAACAAACGTGAAAATTGATGGCAAGAATGTCGTTTTCTGCGCCGCAGCATGTCGGTTTTGTCCCGTTTTCCCGATTGCGGGCCGTTCGGCGGTCTTTGTCCGTAAGTGGCAAAAGGTTTGGAAAGTGTTCGCGTTTCGTGCTAGTGAAACAAAAACACAACAATTTTTTTCTCTCGCCTTGGGCAGCAAGGGAGAAGGCTGGGCCGTCGCGAACCGTTGGGCCAACGCTATAAAGCCCGAATCCCACGGCATCTTGCTGCATTTCGCCAATGGCGTGTGGCAGCAGCGAGGTTGGGCCTGGTCACCACTGAGACAACGTTGGTTCGGGCTCCTCGGGGGCCTGCGTTGACGGTTGGGCCGGGGCAGGCCGGCACTCGCCGGTGGCCGCAAGACTGCACGTGGAGCTAGCACCGTCTCGGTGCGGGGGGCATGATCCGTGCCATGAGCAAAGGGATGGTTCCAGTCGCCGCCACCGCGGCAGGTCTCTTCTGCGTGATACCGTTGCTGGCGGGTTGTGCGACCTTCTTTCCGCAGAACCAGGCTGCGGGCCGGCCTGCGGAAACGGCGACAAGCGCAACGGCTGACGTCACCATTGCCGGCGACGACGTTCGGATGACGGGCAGCGACGTCGAGCGGGCGGTGATCGTTGCCGACCGCGTGGCAAGACGATTCGGGATGGTTGCGACTCCGGCGCTCGAGTTGGCCGGTTATACGAGCCGCAACGACGAGTGGTCATACCGCAGTCTGGGATACTTTCCTCGCGGCGCGTCTTTTGGCGGAGCCAAGACGCTGGCTTTCGCGATCGTGATTCAACGGAAGAAAGACGGTAGCGAGTTGGTGATCGCGATCGACAACCTCGGGCGGCCGAAACCGCCCGAATTCATCCGCCAACTGGGCCGCGAACTGCGCGACGAGCTAGCCGAAGCGTTCGGCGGCTACGAGATTACCGTTCGCGATCGAACTTGGATTGCTTCCACGGCCCCACGTTCCGACTAAACTGGCCGCGGTCGCGCCCTCTGCGGGTGCGGGGTACACTTTGAGACGGATTGCTGGTTTCCGCTTACCCGCGTTCAGGCCCATGCGATCGCTCGCTTTTCGTCGTTGCCTCCTGCTTCTGTGCTGTGCGCTTTCGCAGCTACCGGCGCTCGTCTTCGCCGGGCCCTCCGGCGTCTCGCTCGATCAGCCGCTGACGCTCCGTGCGGCAGTCATGGCCGCGCTTGACGGCGGCGCCGAAGCCCGGATCGCGCGGCTTCGAAGCAAGCAGGCCGAACACACGCTGGGCGAGGCACGCAGCTCCTGGCTACCTCAGATCAGCGTTAGTAGCGGCGCCGGTTACTCCAACCGACAGAACGAAAAACTGCGCGCGGTAGACAAGAACGGTATCGAGCGGGTCTACGGCTTGGCATCGCTCGGTTCGAGCGACGGTTGGTTCAACTTCGTCATTGATCAGCTCGTGTTCGACCTGCGCCGGTACAAAGAGCTTCGTCTGGTCGATGCCGAGGCGGAAATCGCCCGCGTAAAGGAAACGCACCGGCGTGAGGCAATCGCCGGTCGCGTCTTCGAGGACTTTCTTGCCGTTGTCCGGCTGGCACGTCGGCTCCGTCTTGACGACGATCGCGTGGCCGACGCACGAGACTTTGCGCGTCTGGCCGCTGCCCTCGGGCGTGCCGGCCAAGTGTTGAAGGACGAGTCTTTGGAATCCGAGCTACTGGTCGAGCAGGAAACACTCGCGCGCGAGCAGGACAATCTTGCGCTCGAGCAGTCGAGGCAGGCGCTGGCTCTCGACCTCGGTTTGGATCCGGCGCAAGCGGCCCGTATCCGCCTGGTGGCGGAAAGCCTGCCCGAGCCGGCGGAGACGATTTCGCTCGACAGCATGGACGAGCGGCTGGTCGCGACGGCCGAGCTGCGGGCCTTGCAGCTTCGGTGGCGCGTCGAGCGCCTACGCGCCGAGGCCGCGCGTGCGGGCCGGCTGCCCACGGTCGGCCTGCGTGGGGGCTATTCCAACTTCGGCACCAACCGATACGACTTGTTCGCAGACGAGTGGCGCGTGGGCCTCGATCTGAAAGTGCCGCTGTTCGACGGCCTGCGCTCGCGTCACGAGATCGCCCGCAGCGACCAAGGAGTCGAAATTGCGCGAATCGAATACGATCTGGCGCGCGAACGAAAGCGTCGACGCGTCGACAATCTTCTCGGACGCCTGGCGTTGGCAGGCCGCGTGCAGGACTTGAGCGAACGAACCGCGGAGAACGCCCGACGGCGGATAGGCGTGGTCGACTTGCGGCTGCGATCCAAACGGGCCTCCGTGGCTGAGGCGTTGGCGGCACGGCGAGCGGCCAAGGAGGCCTCTTTGCGCGAACTCCGGACTCGCTTCGAGAGGCTCGAGTTGTGGGCTATGCTCCAGCTCGAAGTCGGTACCCTCGGCAAATCTCTGGGGATCGAGCGAGCGAGCGAGCGTAGCGAGTAACGAAGGGTCGTGTTTCGTTTAAAAACATCCTCGAGCCTCTGGGCCGGCGGCGTGATCGCGGGCTTCCTCGTCGTCGTGTTGCTTTGGACTAGCGCCGGGCGCGTTCCGGAAGTACGCACTGCTTCCGTGATGAGGGCGCCGCTGGTGGTACTCGTCGTTACCAACGGTAAGGTGGAGCCTGCCAGCGAGGCCGAAGTGCGCGCACGACTCGACGGTCGGATCGTCGACATCGTCGAACCCGGCAGCTCGGTGTCTCCCGGCCAAGTCGTACTACGCATCGACGACAGCACGGTCCAATCGGATTTGGCCCGCGCACGCTCCGACCGTTTGGCGGCGCGTGAAGAGTTACGCGCCGCCAAGTCGGAGTTGGTGCGAGCGAGAGAACATTTACGTAGCGATGCGGCGCTGCATGAAGGGGGTGCGCTCACGGACGCTGCGTTTCGGGAAACTCGCGCACGTTTTGAGGAGGCGCGCTCGCATCATGCGTTCTTGTCGAAGGAGGTTCCGCTTCGTATCGACGCTCTCGATCTACGGATCGCGGAGCTCGAAGCGCAGACGGCCGCAGCCGCGGTGTCCGCGCCGTTCGGCGGTACGGTCTACCGCCGCGTCGCCAAGGCGGGCCAGGTGGTTCGGGCGGGCGACCCGGTGATGTGGATCGCGGATCTCGAGCATCTCCGGGTTCGCGCGAATATCGATCAGGTGGATCTCGGGCGCGTCCGGCCCGGGCAGCGCGTACGGGTGTCGTCCAATGCCTTCCCCGGCCAGTCGATCGATGGACGCGTCGATGAGGTCATTCCGAACGTCGTCAGAAAGGAAAGTCGCGCCGTGTCCGAAGCGCTGGTCTCACTCGAAAGATCGAGCGACGGGCTGGTTCCGGGCATGACGGTTGACGTGGAAATCGTCGTCGCCGAGATCGACGATACTCTACAGGTAGCGGGCGATGCGATCTTCATGGAAGACGGCGATGCCTTTGCCTACCGGATCGACGACGGGCGCCTCGAACACCGTGCGGTCAAGCTCGGCCGATCGAGCGCACGTAGCGTCGAAATTCTCGAGGGCCTGCGGGAGGGCGACTCCGTCGTCGTATCGCCGAGGACCGGTTTGATCGACGGCGGGCGGGTCTCGGTGCTGGGAATCGAGTGACGGTTCCGGGGCGCTTTGCGTGATACGGCTCGACGCGGTTTCCAAGACCTACGATCGGCAGGGAGTGCCGGTGACGGCGCTGCGCGGGATCACGCTCGAAGTTACCGACGGACAGTTCGTCGCGATCATGGGGCCCTCGGGTTCAGGCAAGTCGACGTTGCTGCACATCCTCGGCTTTCTCGATGGCGATTACGAGGGCAGCTACCGCTTTGCCGGAGAGGTTGTCAGCCGGCGGTCGGCCGACGAACTTTCGCGCCTGCGCGGCGGTGAGATCGGCTTTGTCTTTCAATCGTTTCATCTGCTGCCGCAATTGACGATTCTCGAGAACGCGGCATTGCCGGCGCTATACGCCAGAGAGTGTTCCCCTCGCGAGTGCCGGGAGCGCGCGCGCCGTTGTCTGCAACAAATGGGTTTGGCCGAGCGACTCGATCATCGGCCTACGGAGCTTTCCGTCGGGCAGCGACAACGGGCGGCGATCGCGCGCGCCTTGGTGAACGAACCGCGTGTCCTGCTTGCAGATGAACCGACGGGAGCACTCGACTCGGCGACCGCGCGAGAGATTCTCGACATTTTTCGAGCGCTCCACCAGACCGGTGTAACGATTGTTTTGGTAACGCACGATGCCGAGGTTGCCGCCGGTGCCGAACGCACGATCCATGTGCGCGACGGACAGGTTCACGATGGCCTGGTTTGAGCTCCTGCTGCGCTTCGCTCTCGACGGCCTGTCGGGGCAAAAAGGCCGATCGGCCCTGACGATGCTGGGTATTGCCATCGGCACGGCGAGCGTCGTCGCCGTCGTTTCCATCGGCTTGGTCGGTCGAGCCTACGTGATACGCCAGATTGAAGGTGTCGGTTCCAACTTGATCTACGCGTACGGCAGCGGCGAAGGGGTGAATCCCGAGGAGGTCTCCTTTGCCGATGTCGAGGCTTTGCGCGGCACGATCCGCGGCGTAGCCGCGATGGCGCCGGTTCTCAACGATACGCAGACGCTTTCGATTCGCGGACGCCCGCGTCCGGTTACCGTACTCGGTGCGACTCCCGAGTATGCCCGGGTACGGAACCTGGTGATCGATTCGGGCCGTTTCCTGACTCCCCGTGAACAACTCGACGCCGCAAAAGTCTGCGTCATTTCCCGCGAACTGGCCCTCGAGTTGCTCGGCGGCGAGCAGGCCCAGAAGACCTGGCTCCGCCTCTACGACCTGCGTTTTCGCGTCATCGGCGTATTTCGCGAGGCCGTCGAATCGGCCGCGGCCGTGCAGAAAAGCGAAGCCGCGGGTCTCGCCGCGATCGTTCCCTTTTCTACGCAAAAGAGTTTGTCGGGAGTGCGTTGGGTGGACGTGGTCTACTTCCAGGCGGTCGGGCCCGAGCAGGTGCCGGACGCGGTGCGTTCGATTCGCCACGTACTGACCTCACGCCATCGCGCCGATGCGGATTTCAAAGTCGAGTCGCTCGAGCGCTATCTGGTCGTCGTCCGTCGCATCTCCGACGCGATGACTGCGGGACTGATGGTGATTGCAGCGATCTCCCTGCTCGTCGGCGGCATCGGCATCATGAACATCATGTACGTTACGGTGAGCGAACGAACCATGGAGATCGGCGTGGCGCCTGCGCGCCGCGGCCGGGAGGCGCGGTCCGCCGAGGTCGGTCGACAGGAAGTCGGCGTGGTCATTCTGGGAGCCCGCTTTCTTGCGGGCCACGACCAGGTAGCATCCGCATGGCTCGAAGCTGATCGACTCCCTGGCGCTCATGGCTTCCATCCCGGTCTGGCGACGGACCACCGGACCTTCAAGACCATGAGGAAGGGGTATCGGGGGGGCGCCCAGGGCGAGTCGGCCGCGTCCAGCGGGGCGTCCTCCTCTCCCACCATCGCGGCCACGCGTTCCTCGACGGCGATCATGACAATGGCGTCCAGCAGCCCGACGGCGTTCATGACTGAACGGTGCCTCCCTCGCCCGTGCCTCATGGTCTCCTCGAATACAACTCAGGGTGCTCGTCTGGGGTTACTCGCAGCATCGCGACCGGGAGACGCTGCCCCGCG
>CAZJCO010000188.1:0-6038 GCA_964544375.1 uncultured Myxococcales bacterium | reverse complement strand
CGCGTCTCTGCGCTCAGCCCGCACCCGGCCCGCCGGCCATCTGAAACATCGGTAGATAAACCGACATTAAGATCACGCCGACCGATGCGCCCATGACGATGACGATGATCGGCTCCATCAGGCTGGTCACGCGGGTGACGAGTACGTCGACCTTGGCGCGATAGAACAGCGCGATCTCTTCCAGAACGTCGATCAACGTCCCGGACTCTTCGCCCACGCTGACCATGCTGATCACCATCGGCGTGAACAACCCCGTGCGCTCGAGCGAGTTCGACAGGCCGCTTCCTTTTTGTACGTTGTGGTACACCCAACCGAATACCGGCCCGTAGACCCCCTGATTTTCGAACAGCTCGGGAAGAGTCCGCAGAGACTCGAGCAGCGGTGTCCCGCTCTTGAGCAGCAGACCCAGGTTGTGGGCAAAACGCTCCATCGTCGATTCGACCACCAATTGTCCGATCAAAGGAATCTTCAGCATCACGACTTCCTTCGCTCGACGTCCGGAGTCCGTCTTAAAATATCGCTTCAGTGCGAACACGACGACAATCGGCGTGCCGATCAAATACATGAAATGAGTCTGCACGAAGTCCGACGCCGCGATAACGGCGACCGTAATGCCCGGCAGCTTTCCGCCAAAGTCGTTCAGAAACTCGGCAAAAGTCGGTACGACCTTGCCCAGCATGACGACGAGCGCAGCAATCAAGACACAGATCATGATCAGGGGATACATCATCGCCGACACGACCTTGCCGCGTACCGCTCGGCGGATCTTGATGTACTCGGTCAGTTCCGATACCGCTTCGGCCAGGCGGCCGCTGCGTTCGCCCGCCTTGATCATTTCGACCCACTGCATCTCGAAGATCTTCGGATGCTTCATCATCGATTCGTTGAGCGTTCCACCCGAGGCGACGTCGTGTGCCAGTTGGCGTAGGACAGAAATGAATTTCTCGCTCTCGGACTGTTCGCCGGCGACCTGCAGCGAGCGCAGCAGCGGCGTTCCGGCCGTGACCAGGGTGCTGAGTTGACCAAAGAACGATATGATATCGTCGAGCTTGATCGACTTGTGCTTCTTGTTTTTGAGACGCGCACCGAGGTTGACGGCGCCTCCGCCGGCTCTCATCGTCGCGCCCGCAGCGTTCGCGGCCATTGCTCCTCTCCTACTCCCCACCCTCGGCAATCGATTTGACCGCCTCGTCGAGGCTCGTAATGCCTTGTTTCACCTTCTCGATCGCGTTCGTCATCAGGCTGGCCATTCCCTGTTTTTCGGCGGCCTCCTGCAGCTCGGCAAGCGAGGCTTTTTGCTGGATCAGGTCGCGTAACACCGGCGTAATCTTAATTACCTCGAAGATGCCGACGCGTCCCTTGTAACCGGCGCCGTTGCATACTTCGCAACCGACAGCGTGATAGAGCTGGTCCTCCGGCCCGATTCCGTATTTCTCCGCGGTCTCGGGATCCGGCGTGTCGGGCTCTTTGCATTCGTTGCACAACCTGCGAATGAGGCGTTGCGCCTCCACCATACGCATCGTCGAGGCAACCATGAACGGCTCGATGCCCATGTCGCAGAGGCGGTCGATCGCCGCCAGACCGCTATTCGTGTGAAGCGTCGAAAGGACCAAGTGGCCGGTAAGCGCGGCACGCAGGCAGATCTGAGCGGTCTCTTGGTCGCGCACTTCGCCGACCATGATGACGTCGGGGTCTTGGCGCAGAAACGATCGGAGCGTGGCGGCAAAGGTCATGCCGATCTCGGCCTGCGTTTGTACTTGGTTGACACCGTCCATTTTGTACTCGACCGGATCCTCGACCGTCACCAGGTTTCTCTCCGGCGAATTCAGGATCTTCAGCGTGGCATACAGCGTCGTGCTCTTTCCGCTGCCGGTCGGACCGGTAACAAAAATCAGACCGTGCGGAGACTGAGCCGCGGCATGGAAACGGTCGCGTTGGCCCGGACCGAAGCCGAGCTTCTCGAGATCGAGCGGCAGCGCATCTTTGTTGAGAATGCGAATGACCATTTTCTCACCGTGCACGGTTGGCACGGTCGAGACGCGCATGTCGATCTGGTTCCCCTTGTAAAGGACCGAAAAAGCACCGTCCTGGGGCATGCGCTTCTCGGCGATGTCCATCTTCGACACGACCTTGAGGCGCGAGATCAACGGCAGATACATCTTCTTCGGCGGCGCCGGCCGCGCTTGCAAGCAACCGTCGATACGATAGCGGATCGACAGCGTTTCGGCCTGCGGTTCGACGTGAATGTCGCTGGCACCGTCCTCAATCGCTTGGCGCACGACGTGGTTCACCAGCCGGATGATCTGCGTATCATCACCGCCGACAATCGGCTTGTCGAGTTCGATGATTTCATCGTTGATGTCAGCGTCTTCCCCCTCGACATCTTCGTCGACCGGAACTTCTTGCGAAATCTCGCTGACTACGTTGCGTGCGCCGAACATCAACTCGAGCGTCTGCTCGACTTGGCTGAGCGGCACCACATGGACCACCGGCGTCAGACCGGTGTGGAGCTGAACCTCCTGCAGCGTATTGATGTCGGAGGGATCGACCATCGCAACGTGAAGAGAATTTCTAACGCGTTGCATTGGCACAACCAGCGCATCGCGCATGAACTTTTCCGGCAAGAGATCGACGACGTCGGCTTCCGGCTCGATGATCGAACCGTCGAGCATCGATAGAGGTACGTGGAAGTGGCTCGAATAGGCCTCGGCGATATCGCGGTCGCTGACGGCTCGCGTCAGAACCAGCGCACGCTCGAGCGTGGTATCGTCCTTACGCTGCAGTTCGTATACCGGCTCGAGATCTTTCTCCGACAGCTTTTTCGCCTGGAGCAACAGATCCAGTAGCAATTCACGCCGTGATCCTAAACTCGCGTCGACATCCATCCCGCGTTCTCCCAGCCCCTCCGCTCAACTCTTGGGCAACCCGAGCATTCCGAGAAGACTCTTCATGCCGCCCTTGACGTCTTTCTCCTCCTCCTTCTTAGCCTTAGCGGATTTGGCGTTGTCCACTCCCGAACCGCCCGTTTGCTTTTGAAGCCCTGAGACAACACCGCTCTTTTTGTCGTCGGACTTCGCGATCTCGAGGTACAGGTCGATCGGGCTACCGTCGAAACCCCTGAGTCGAACGTGATCTACGCCGACTTTTTCCATACGCAGACCGAGATAGGTGCCGCCCTGTTCGATCCTCGTCCCGTTGATGATCGCAACTTTGTAACTACCGAACAGCACCGTTCCATCGAGCTTGAGCGGTTTGTCCTTCTCGCTCTCCGTGGCTTGCTGCTCGCCTGCCAAGAGAGTTCCGAGCAGGCCTTCCATACCGACGCTGCTGCCGTCCTCGGCCGTCGGCGCAAACGGATTGCGCGACAGATCCGCCGGACCCGGCGTAACCGCCGTGATGTGGTGCGCGACGGCCTGCTGCGTGCCGGAGAGAGCCTGGAGCAAGGCGTTCTGCCCCTGGACCGCCGTCCAGGTCAGGTAGGTGATGACCGCCGGCAGTGCCAGCGTCATCATCTGTCTCGAATCAAGCTCCATGTTTCTTGTCCTGGCTGACTAAAATCGCCACGGTCAGTTTTGCCACGACCGAATCCGGTTCTTTTTTGAAACGGAAACGGATGATGCGAATCATCCACTTGCTGGCCTCGAGCCATCGGACCAAGTGGTACAGTTGGTCTGACTGCGCCTCGACTTCGATGTCGATATACATCGCCTGGAGGTCGCCGATTTTGATCTTTTGCGGGTGCGTCTCGAGACTGCGGAGCATCACGCCGGACTCCCGCACACCGCCGATCAGGTGTTCGCTCCAGAAATTGATGGTCGGCGTTTGCGGGATTCGTGCACGCAAACGAGCGCGCCGAGCGCGTAGTAGATCTACTTTTTCGATCGTCGCCAGTCGGTCTTTCGCTCCTTCGAGCTGGCGGCCGAGAATCATGATTTCTTGGTTGATCGGACGGTACACGGCGAGGAAACCCGCCGCGAAGACGATCAGCAGCGCCGTCACGCGAAGTTTGAACGGATCGCGCAGCTGTTCGACGACTTGCTCCCACTGCTTCTTCCATTCTGGCGGTATGCCGGTATCCATCTTTCGCGCTCTACTTCTTGGGTAACAACAACACAGAAAAACGCGTGTATCCGGAGCCGCCTTCCTGCTGCCAGCTAACGTCCGTCAGTTTGGCGCGGGGGAGAACCGCCTGAAGATACTTGTGATTCTCGAGTTTACGCACCGTCTCGTTGATTTCCGACGGCGTCGTATCGCCCGACGTGTTCGGCACACCGGTATCGAGCAGCAAATAGTGTTCGCCTAGAGCCTTGTTCGGGTTCTTTTCCCACATCAGGTCCTTGGCCTCGCTGACCACCAGCCAGGTCTTGCCCGGCAATACGTCTGCCACCGAGGCAAGCGCGTGGCTGAAGGAAATCTCTCTGCCGATGAACTTGACCAGCGGCGTGACCTCGCGCTCCAGTGCCGTCGCTTCGTTCTTGAGTTGCCCGATCGGCGTGTTCTTTGCCCAGGCATTTTTTCCTATGCGCGTATTGGTCTCGAAGAGGTCTTTACGCATGCCGGCGGCGTGGTTGCTCATCACCAAAAACATGCAAAGGAACAGTGCCATACCGAGACCAACTTCCCCCCAAGGAACCAGCTTGAGCAACGGCGGAGCTTCGCGCATGCTCGACGCCAGATCGATGCTTTCGGTTTTTGGATCGAGCGCACCGAGGGCCAGTCCGAACGCGATCAACTGCTTATCGTAAGCCGGCCCGTCGACGTGCTGCACGGTCGTGCCGGTGGCCTGTTCAATCGCTTCCCATCCACCGTCGAGGTGGTTGTTGCCTTGTACGGAAACGTGATCGATCCCCCCGAGCTGTAGGCGCCGAGTCGCATGCAGCCGGAGAATATACAGTGCCTGCAGCAGCGTCTCGGATTTCGTTTCGTCCGTCCACGAAAGCACTTGCCAGGCCAACGGCCAGCGGCCGCTGCCGAGCACGGCCAGGCCTTCGCCATCGCCCAGCAGATAGCGAAGATGAATGCCCTTGGCCGGTTTCAGCGGCGTGTGATGCAATGACGCACGCCACGCCGCCCAGGGTGCCGGCTCAAAGCGGTTCTCGGCGTCCGCGTCGAGTGCCAGTTCTCGGCGAGCGTGAGAGAGTTGCTCGACGCGAACCTTGGCAAGCAGCTGGAACTGCGCCTTGCCGAGGCTAACGGTAAGTGTGTCGTCTACAACTGGGCCGGTCCGGCGACGGCCCTTGCCGCTTTTGTCGCTCTGCTCCGCGCCGGCGTGAGCAAAACTGTCCCGTTCCTGCACCAACTCCGACGAGAAGTTCACCGCACTCGCCCGAATTCCAATTACGAGGTTCTTCGGGCTGCCGCTGTCTTCGAAAGGCTTCGGCGGAGTTAGCGAGAAGCGCGAGAGAACCGGAGCTAGTCCGTTCAGCAAGAGCGCGAGCGACGCGCGGACGACTTTTTGAAGCTTCCCGAGCACCGACTCCTCGACGCTGCCATCGGATGCCACTTCCAACTCGGTAACGCCGCCCAGGCTACGGGCCACGGCTATGCGATGGATTTCTTCGCCGGTATCGTAGGCGCCAATTCCGGTTCGCAGCGTAACGCTTTTGAGCGCATGGAGATCGGTCATTGCCATCGCACCCTCACAAGCATTGCCCGTCGAACGACTTGGGGCAGTCGTCCTTATCCGCTCCACCGGACTCGGCCGTGACCTGCCACCTGTCTGCACCCTTGTCCTTGAACTTCACTTTATACGTCGTCTGACCACCGCCGGGATTTCCGAGCCGAAGCCGGCAAGAGTAATTCTTCGACGACGGCTTCCCTGTATGGAGAAGAGAAAGCGCCACACCGAGGGCCATCTCGGAACCGTCGGCGCCGACCGGCACGCGCTGATCGGCTTCTTCTGATCGGATCGCCTGCTGCAGGCGCTCGAAGGCATTCGTCAACGTCAGTAAAGCAATCGTGCTAAAAGCGATGACCAGGACCATCGCCGCACCGCGGTCCCGCTTTCTGTTTTTGCTGAACCTCATCGTCACCATCGC
>CAZJCO010000187.1:0-6073 GCA_964544375.1 uncultured Myxococcales bacterium | reverse complement strand
CGGATGTCCGGGGGGATCGCTGCTGCCTGTGCGCAAGCGGCAGCGGGCTGAGTGAGCGCGTGGTGGACTTCAAGAACGACATCGCGGCGTGCTTCAAGCAACTACAGGACGATAACCTGGCCAAGGTGTTGGCCGAGCCTAAGCTGCTGGCCCGCAGCGGTCAGACGGCCAACTTCCTTTCGGGTGGCGAGATTCCGATCATTATTACGCAGGATCAGAACACGACCATCGAGTTCAAGGAGTTCGGCACGAAGGTCGACTTCGTGCCGACGGTCCGTGAAGACGGGACGATCGATTTAAAGGTCAAAGCGGAAGTAAGCGAACCGGACTTCAGCCAGGGGCTGCAGCTGTTCGGTTTTACGGTTCCGGCCTTCGTTACGCGCCGCGTGGACACGCGCGTGACCCTCGAGGACAGCCAGAGCCTGATCGTGGCGGGCTTGATGAAGGAAAAGAAAAGGGAGCTGGAGTCGAAGATGCCGTTCATGGGCGACATTCCTCTGCTCGGCTACCTCTTCCGCCACACCGAGTACTCCAATGATGTGCTGGAGCTCGTGATGGTCGTCAGGCCCCGGCTGGTCCGCCCGATCGACGAGGACACGGAGATTTCCCTGCCCACCGATCGCGGCCCTCTTACCCGCGGAGAAGTCCGCACCCGACGAGAGGAAGAAAAGGTCAGCAGACCGCGTCCTTTTTAGGGTAAGATAAAGACAACCGTGGGAGAGAAGATCAAAGCTCTCGTCGTAACACAGGACGGCGAGAAGACCGGACAACTGCGCACAGCATTCGAAGCTTTAGCCGGCTTCGACGTCAGGGACGAGACTGCGCAGTTCAGCGAGTGCCTATCGAGGGCTTCGGAGTTTGCCCCCGACGTGGCGATCGTATTCCTCGACGAACAGCCCGGAAGCGCCGGTTGTCTCACTCTCGAGCAGCTCAAGAAGACGAGGGAGAATATCTTTGTCTTTGCCGTCTCCAGTGAGCGGAGCGCCGAGCTGATCGTCAAAGCAATTCGCGCCGGGGCGGATGAGTTGATCTCCGCCATGCCGAGTACCGAAGAGCTGCTCAAGGCGTTCGTTCGCGTCGTCGAGCGGCGCAAACAGTCCGGTAGCGTTACGGCGGAAACCCGGCGAGTCGTTACGGTGTATTCTCCGCATGGCGGAACCGGCGTCACCACGCTGGCCGTGAATCTGGCGGTGGGGCTTCACCGGCTGACCGGGGAAGAGGTGGTCCTCGTCGATCTCGACCTGCAATGCGGCGAAACGCCGGTTTTCTTGGACTTCAAGCCGCTCTATTCGATCCTCGACGTCTGCCAGGGCATTGGGAATCTCGATCAAGCCTACATGGCGGGAGCGCTCTACGCCCATTCGAGCGGAATCCGCGTGCTCGCGCCGCCGATGAACATGGAAGAGGGCGAGGCTGTGACGGCCGCTGACTTTGAAAAGATCCTGGCCACGCTGCAAGCGATGTATCCCTACGTCGTTATCGACGCGGGTTCGCACCTGAGCGAGACGCAGCTGGTGGCAATCGAGAAAGCCGACGACGTCTTTATCACGACCGACAATATGGTGGCCTCAATCCGTGCGATTCAGCGATGCATGGACACGCTGAATCGTCTGGGACTCGAGACCGACGGATTCCATTTGGTTCTCAATCGTCCGATGGCCCGTTCCGAGATTTCGGCCGCAGACATCACCGAAGCGCTCAAGCTCGAGATCGCGCACAAGTTGCCGATCGACGAAGCAACGGCGATCACTGCTGCGAACCACGGTAAGCCGCTGGAGAAGGTCAATCCTCGCAGTCCCCTGGTCGAGGCGATCGAAGCGATCGTCAAGAGCGTCGCGGGGGAGGCAAACAAGGGCCAGCAGGGCCGAGGGCTGTTCGGACGATTTTTCTCTGAAGCGAGGGCTTAACGATGGGTTTGTTGGACCGAGTGCGCGATCGCGAAGGCGGGGAGCCGGCGGGCGCATCGCGGCCCGATCCGGTGGCCCCACGTCCGAAACCTGTAGCACCCAAGGCCGGACCGCGACCGGCGAACGGCAAGGGACTGGGCGCACAGCCGCATTCGCGGATGAAGCCGAAGGACACCTCCTCCGAGCACCTCAAGTCCGTCAAGATAAAGATTCATAGCGAGCTGATCGAACGGCTCGACTTAGCGGCGCTCGGTGCGCTCGAACCGGCGCAGGCCGGAGCGGAGATCCGCGCGGTCATCGTTCAGCTGCTCGAGAGCGAGGGACTGCCGCTTTCGCGCGAAGACCGACGCCGGCTTGAAGCCGAGATTACCAGCGAAGTTCTCGGTTTCGGTCCGCTCGATCCGCTGCTCAAGGACGACACCGTTTCCGACATCATGGTCAACTCGGCCAAACAGGTCTACGTCGAACGCCAGGGCAAGATCGAACTAACCGACATCAGCTTCCGCGACGACGAGCATCTGATTCAGATCATCGACCGTATCGTCTCTCAGGTAGGACGCCGAGTGGACGCCTCCTCGCCGATGGTGGATGCCCGATTGCCCGACGGCTCGCGCGTCAACGCGGTCATTCCGCCGGTAGCCCTCGACGGGCCGGCGCTGTCGATTCGTCGTTTCGGTCGCGACCCCTACCACATTCAGCACTTGATCTCGTTCGGCTCGATGACGCGAGAGATGGCCGAATTTTTCGAAGCGATCGTCAAAGCTCGGCTCAACGTCGTTGTCTCGGGCGGTACCGGTTCCGGAAAGACCACTCTGCTGAATTGTCTTTCGAGCTTCATCCCGCCCGATGAACGCGTGGTCACGATCGAAGACGCGGCGGAACTGCAGCTGCAGCAACCGCACGTCGTTCGACTCGAGACGCGCCCGCCCAACCTCGAGGGCAAAGGACGGGTCACCGCTCGCGACCTCGTGTGCAACTGCCTGCGTATGCGTCCCGATCGGATTGTCGTCGGGGAGGTACGCGGCGGCGAGACGCTCGACATGCTGCAAGCAATGAACACTGGCCACGACGGTTCGATCACGACCCTGCACGCCAACAATCCGCGCGACTGTCTCAGCCGCCTCGAAATGATGGTTCTGATGGCCGGTGTCGAGTTGCCGGTGCAGGCGATGCGGCAACAGATCAGTTCGGCGGTCAACGTCATTATTCAGCAGGCCCGTATGCGCGACGGCAGCCGCCGCGTGACCAAAGTGACCGAGATTACCGGGATGGAAGGCGACACGATCAGTGCGCAGGACATCTTCGAGTACGTCATCACCGGCGTTGACAAGCAGGGGAAGGTCGAGGGACACTTCCGCCTGACCGGAATCCGGCCGAAATGCGCGCCGCTTCTCGAGGCGTCGGGGATCGAGCTCGGATCCAACTTCTTTGCGGAGCGCCGTCTATGAGCCAGCCGTTAGCGATCGCTCTGATCATGTTCTGCGCCGTCGCCCTGGTCTTCCAGGGAGCCTGGAAATGGCGCAAGGAAGACGCGACAAAAGAGAAGATGAAGAACCGCCTGGGCGGCAAGACCGATCCTACGCAGGCCGTGGCTAACGATCCTAACCTGCAGTCGGTCTTGCGCGAAGAGCGTTTCAGTGACATCGAGTTTATCAACAAGCTCTTCGAGCGGGCGGCCTTCGCCGGCATGCTGCGCCTGTGGTTGCTGCAGGCCCGCATTCGCATGAGCCCGGGGGCGGTCCTCATGACCGTTGCCTTGCTGCTCGTTAGCGGAGCCGTAGTGAGTTGGTTTGTCGCACACTCCGTGTTTACCTCGATAGCCGTCGGTTTGGCGCTGGCTTCGATCCCGATGTTCGTGGTCGAGCGCAAACGGCGGAAACGGTTCCTAAACTTTGCCCGGCAGTTGCCCGATGCCCTGACAATGATGAAGAACTCGCTGCAGGCCGGGCATACGCTGGACAAGGCGATGAACGTCATTTCGGAGGAGATGGCCGATCCGATCGCGCTCGAATTTCGCGAGACGGTCGAGGAGATTCATCTCGGCGTGCCCGTCAAACGGGCGATGGAAAACTTTTCCACACGGATCATCGACGAGAACCTCAATATGTTTATTGCCGCCTTGCTCGTACAGCGCGAGGTGGGCGGTAACCTCAATACCTTGTTGGGGAACTTGGCCAACACCATTCGCGAGCGCTTCCGCATGCAGCAGGAAGTCAAGGCCCTGACTGCTGAAGGGCGCATCTCGGGTTACGTGATCGGAATCCTGCCGCTCGCTCTCGGCGTGATCATCAATTCGATGCAACCTTCCTACTTGAAACCGTTAGTGACGACCGACATCGGCGTTACCTTGGTGAAAGTCGCCTTTACGCTCGAGGTCATAGGATTCTACTGCATTCGCAAGGTTTGCAAGGTGAACTTCTGAGGCACCGCAGATGGAAGAGCTGATCGCAGGAACGGTATTCTTCGGCCTGATTCTGGTCTTTGGCGGTGGCTACTGGGTCCTCAACGGGCGCCGGACGGTAACGTCCAAGCGTCTGATGGCCGTGACCACGCAGCGCGGCAGCATCGCGCTCGGTGATCACGATGAAGGCGAGGAGACCGACCGTCGCTTGCGCCTGGCCTATGCGCTGGTAGAGCGCTTGGGCTTCTGGTCGCAGGGTACCTTTTCGGCCGACAAGAAGACGAGTACGGACATCCTCGAGACGCTCGCCCATGCGGGTTATCGCGGTGCGAAAGCGCTGGCGATGTACAACGGCTGGCGCCTGCTGCTCGCCTGCAGCGCGACGCCCATCAGTTACCTGATCGCGGTACAGTTTACGGCTACGAGTTCGGCGGCCCTCAGTATTGCCGCGTTTGCCACGATCACGGGCCTCTACATCCCGAGGTTGTATGTGAACTTCCGTATTGGCCGGCGGCAGACGGCGATCGTCAAGTCGATGCCCGACGTTCTCGACATGCTGACAATCTGCGTTGAAGCGGGCCTCGGCCTGAACGCCGCAATCGGCCGCGTGGCGCGCGAACGAACGCGCGTGGGACGCGATATCCTCGGCATGGAACTGAAGTACATGACCTACGAGCTGCAAGCCGGGGTTACGCGCGAGCAAGCCTTTCACAATCTGGGCTATCGCAACGGTGTCGATGAACTCAAGGCGCTTGCGACCTTCATGATCCAGAGCGAAAAGCTGGGCGGCAGCGTTGCCGACGCGCTCAAGGTCTATGCCGAAGAAGTCCGCGTGCGGCGGCGCCAGCGGGCCCAGGAAATGGCCAACAAGGCCGCCGTCAAATTGCTCTTCCCGCTGGTCTTCTTCATCTTTCCGACGATGTTCATCGTCATCCTCGCGCCGGCGGTGATTCAGCTCAGCGCGAGCATGGGAGCGCTGACGCAGTAGCTGCGGCGGCGTGGGTCCTCGCCTACCCGAGCAATCTCCGAATCGTTTCGCGCCTTTCTTCGAACGGCACCGGCGTGCGTTGTGCTTCGGGCACGGCTAGTTTGTTCCCATCGTGAAGCGCGAGGGAAGCTTCGAGTTAGTGAGCGACTTCGAGCTGGCCGGCGACCAGCCCGAAGCGGTCGCCGAGTTGGTATCCGGAGCCGAACGGGGCGAGAGCGATCAGGTACTGCTCGGCGTCACCGGCTCCGGCAAGACGTTCACGATGGCCAATGTCGTAGCGCGCTTGAACCGGCCGGCACTCGTACTGGCACCCAACAAAACACTGGCGGCGCAACTCTACAACGAGTTCAAACAACTCTTTCCGCACAACGCGGTACGCTACTTTGTCTCGTATTACGACTACTATCAGCCTGAAGCCTACGTACCGACGACCGACACGTACATTGAGAAAGACGCATCGATCAACGACGAGATCGACAAGCTACGGCATTCGGCCACCAGGGCCCTGCTCGAGCGAAACGACGTCCTCATTGTAGCCTCTGTGTCCTGCATCTATGGACTCGGGTCGCCGGAGGAATACTTCGACATGCTGCTGTTCCTCGAGCAGGGGATGCGTGTCGATCGCGATGACGTCTTGCGCAAACTGGTGTCGATCCAGTATCGGCGCAGCGACCTCGACTTTTACCGTGGCACCTTTCGCGTGCGGGGCGACGTCGTTGAAATCTTTCCTGTCTACGCAGACTCGAGCGCATTGCGCGCTGTAGTGTGCGCATACGG
>CAZJCO010000186.1:0-6096 GCA_964544375.1 uncultured Myxococcales bacterium | reverse complement strand
CTGCGCACGTCCTGGCCGAAGTGGGCCGGCCGGCTGATAGTCGTAAAGCCGGAGGAGGTCGCTTCTGGCAGGCCGGCCGCGATGAACCTGCCCGGCCCATCCATGACGGACGCAGCTCAGCCATCGGGTGTTAGGCTACAACGACTCTTCGTCCGTCATGGTCGCGCTCTTGAAGGCTCGCTGATCCTCGGTGAAGGAATTGATCTGGTCGCTCGTCGGCAACTCGCACGGTCGATCGAAGCGCATCTTGGCCGTCGGGTTACCTGCTTACGTCGCGAGCAATTGGTCGGCTTCAACGTGGTAGCCCGCGCGCTGCAGCGCTCGACACACCGCAGGCATGACCGTTGCCCCGTCGTTGTACGCGCTCACAGGGACCTCCGGCGCCGCGTGCATCTGTGCCAGGAGATCCGCCGCCGCCGATCCGAGAAGCCGATCGCAGGTCGCGTAAAGACCGTCCGAGCCCTCCTCGATCTCGTTGTGCCGCTCGAGGATGGATCGGATCACACCGACGATCGCCGGAGTTGGCGACGGTACCAGCAATGCGGTGAGTGCACCGTGGTCCAGGCGCAGCTTGTTCGCGACCGGAAGCGGTGCGCCTTCCCGTGACTGCGTGGCCGCCGGAAGCAGAATCTTCTCTGCCATGCTGATGTGTGTGAGCAAGCCCGCACGAAACCGGCCGTATGGATCAAGGTCCATCCGATCCGGATTCTTTACCGCCGTCTGAAGCAACGCCTCCAAACGCCTGTGGTCTTCGCTCAAGAATCGCTCGAGAGGTCCTATCTCACCCCGTCCATTCATGGCGTGTCACCAAAGCTCCTGTCCTCGCGCGAAAGCTCCCCCTCAGAGAGTCAAGCAGGCACGACGGCACGAATCCAACAGAAAAGAATCAGCGTCTGCAGCGTCGGTCGCATGATCCAGGCCCAGGGTCGCAAGCAAGTCACGCGCAAGCTCATGCGAAAGCCGCTAGCGATGAGCCGGGTCGCGCCGCGGACGATCGGCCGCAGCGCGCTTCGTTTCTGCGCCGCGGCTTCTAGCGATCTTGGCCTTATGGATCGGCATCGCCAGGAGAGGTCTGCAACCTTGTTGTGCTGGACTGGCGGATGCGTCAAGTCTAAAGCTGACGAGTCACGACCACTTGTTGCCGCAGCCCGTCGTTGACGTGGCGGACTCGCGCCGGCCGGCGATGATGCCGGCGAGGAACGGCGGTAGCCCACACGGAGGAACGGATGAACGCGATGAACGCTCTGATGAACAACCCCGCTTTTCAGACGTACGCAGTTTGTAGCGCGATCTTGGCGATCAAGATGCTGCTCACAGGCAACTACACTTCGCTCCAGCGCATGCGCACGCATCGCTATGCGAACGAGGAGGACGCCAAGGCCTTTCGCGGACAGGCCGGCGCGGAAGAGCACCCGGCCGTAGCGCACGCTCTACGCATTCAGCGTAACGACCTCGAGAACATTCCGCTCTTCTTCGTGATCGGGTTGATCTTCGTACTCGATGGGGCCTCGGCGTCCGCAGCCGCCATCTACTGCTGGACCTTTACGATTGCGCGCTTGCTCCACTGGGTCGTGTACCTGAATCATCTCCAGCCGTGGCGGGCGATTTGCTACTTCGTGGGCTACCTCTGCATTCTGGGCATGGCCGTACAGATCCTCTTGTAGCGAAGCGCAACCCAGCAGGAGCTCGGGGTGTCCGGGGAATGCCTGACGCGCGCCTTCTGGTATTACGAATATCAATATGGTAATACCATGTTGTGCGACGCTTCCTGCTTCCGATCGCGCTGGTCTTTCTGCTCTGTGCCGCCCCGGCCGCGGCCCATGAACTGCGCTACGACGTAGACCGGCGGACCGATGCGCTGTCGGTGACCTTGGCAACCGACGACGGGGACGTCTTTTCTTTCGAGGAATACGCAATCTACCGCGGCAACGAAGCCGAACCCTTCCAAGTGGGGAAGACGGACGCGCGCGGGCGCATCGCATTCCTGCCGGACGGCGCCGGGCGCTGGCGCGTCAAGGCCTTTTCGCAATCCGGCCATGGCGTCGATTTTTCCTTGGAGACGGACGCAGCGGGGACGGTCGTCGCGCTCGAGCGGCCGCTGATCGACCGCTACGCGCGCTTGATCACCGGAGTCTCGCTGCTTTTCGGGTTGTTCGGTTTGCTGCAATTGCTCCTGGCGCGTCGCAAGACCGCCCGAGGATGACGCCCGACTTGGCGAGGCGGTAGCCGTGCACATCCCCGACGGTTTCATTGCACCGCAGGTCTATCTTCCAGCATACGGCGTAGCCGGCGGTCTGTGGGCCTGGAGTCTGCGGCGTATCCGCTCGCTGTTGCGCGAAGAGACGATTCCTCAGCTCGCCGTCCTCACAGCCTTTAGCTTCGTCGTCATGATGGTGATGATTCCGCTTCCCGGCGGTACCTCGATGCACGCGACCGGAGTTGCGCTGCTCGCGCTGTTGTTCGGCGTGCCGACGTCCTTCGTTGCGGTCTCACTGGTGCTGGCACTGCAGGCCTTCGTCTTCGGGGCAGGTGGCGTGACGGCACTACCGATCAACGCTCTGGCAATCGGTTTGGCCGGGAGCGCGTCGGCCTGGGTCGCCTACCACGGTCTGCGCCGCCTAAACGAGAGCGTCGCGCTGCTTGTTGCCGGTTGGCTGTCGGTCAACGTCGCCGCGCTGCTGCTTGCGCTGGTTCTGGGCGTGCAACCGGCGATTGCTCACGATGCGGCCGGCCGGCCGCTATTCTTTCCATTTGGTTTTTCCGTTACCTTACCGGCGATCATGCTGCCGCATGCGCTCGTCGGGGTGGGCGAAGGCCTGCTGACGCTGCTGGTCTGGCGCCTAGCCCAGCGGCGAGGATGGTTCCCCGCGTAGTGAATCCGAGAGTCGCGCTCATCGGTTATCTTTCTGCCGTCGTGCTGGCGACGCTGGTGCACGACCTGTTGTTGCTCGCGCTGGGATTGCTTGCATTGTTGCTGCTTGCCGGCCGTCAGGCCTGGACGATCCTGCGCCGGGCCTGTCTCGCCGTGCTGCTATTCAACGCGGCGGTGACGGTGGCTTATGTGGTTCTGGCCGAGCTGCGAGGCGACTTTTCTCTGCATTACGTGGCGCTCGTCAATCTGCGGGTCTTGCTGCTCACGTCGCTCAGCTTTTTCTTTGTCGCGCGCGTGAATCCGTTCGAAGCCCTGTCGTTTTCTCCAGCTCTGAGCTACGTCCTTGCGCTTGCCTACGGGCAGATCGTCACCCTCAGGCGGGTGCTTTCCGAGTTTCGTCTGGCGCGCACGAGCCGCAGCCTTCGCCCGGCGCGGCTGCGGGACCGTTACCGCCAGGCGGCCAGCGCCGGGGCTCTCTTGCTCGACAAATCGATGCACGGCGCGACGGAAATCACCTATGCGATGCGTTCGCGAGGCTTCTTCGACGAATGATGATCGAACTCGAGCGCGTGACATTTCGTTATCCGGGCGGCGAACCCGTGCTGCGCGACCTGAGCCTTCAGGCCAGCGAAGGAGAACGGGTGGTGTTGCTCGGAGCCAACGGTTGCGGCAAGAGCACGCTGCTGCGGCTTCTCGACGCCTTGCTGTTTCCCGAGCGCGGAAGCTATCGCTACGACGGCAGGCAAGTGACGGCCCGCAATCTCAAGGATCGGTCGGCCAGCCGGCGGTTTCGCAGCGAGGTCGTCCTGCTGTTCCAGCAGCCCGACGCAATGCTCTTCAATCCGACGGTGTTCGATGAGATTGCCTACGGGCTGCGCCAGATGGGCAGTGACGACATCGACGCGCGCGTGCGGCACTGGGCCGAACTTGTCGGTTTGCAGCATCATCTCGGTGATCCGCCGTTTCGTCTGAGTGGAGGCGAAAAGCAACGCCTCTGTCTTGCGGCGCTGCTGGCGCTCGAGCCTCGCTTGCTGTTGCTCGACGAGCCGACCGCCAACCTCGACCCGCGCAGCACCGGCTGGCTGATCGACTTCTTGCAGCAGCTTGACGTCACGATCGTTGCAACAACGCACAACTTGGGACTGGCCGGCGAGCTGGGGGAACGGGTCTTGGTGCTATCGGAGGCCCACGAGCTGATCTTCGACGGCGCGCTCGACGAACTCAGGAAGAACGAAGAAGTACTTCGGGTGGCAAACCTGGTGCACAGGCACGGGGGAGGGCGCTTCCACGCGCACGACTGGAGCTAGAGCATGAGCAAAGCGAAGAGAACGACGACGAAGAAGCACGCGCCGGAGGGTGTGACGCGCTTTAGCGTTTCGCTTCCCGATGCATTGCTCGACGAACTCGACCGCCGCGTTACGCGGCGCGGCTATGCCTCGCGTTCGGAACTGGTGCGCGACTTGATTCGCGAACGCATGGTCGAAGATGCGTGGGCGGCGGGCAGGCGATCGGTTGTCGGCGTCTTGACGATCGGTTACGACCACGGGCAACGTGATCTCAGCCGGCGATTGGCCGACATCCAGCACGGCCGCTACACCAACATCCTGTGTACGACGCACGTGCACCTAGACCACGAAAACTGCCTGGAAATCATCATCATCCGCGGCCGACCGAGCGAGATCGAGCGCATCGCGCTGGCCAGCGGCGGTTTGCGCGGCGTGCGCTTTGCCAAACTCACGCGGGCTTCGGTCGTTCCCATGTGATGCAGCGTGCGCGCTTTGGCTCAGAAGCCGACGAAGAAAGTCAGCAGACCGAGCGCGATGAGCACGTAGCCCGTTGCTTTGCGCTCGTGGTGCTCGAGGAACTCGGAACGGATGTGACGCGCGCCATGCAAGCCGAGATGCACGAGCAACACCATGCCGCTTACGGTGACGATCAGATAGACGACCGAGATCGCGACGATGCCCGGCCAGCCCAACGCTCCGCCTTGCAGGTAGTAGGCCTCGACCTCGATGCAAGGAGAGAAGAACATGGCCGCAGCCAAGGAGAGGACGATCGAGACGGTCGGTGCCGTCGGCGTGCGGGCGACGTCCTGCGGAAAGTGCTCGTGACTGTGACGGCCGCGGCGGTCGAGGATCAAGTAGGCGACTCCCAGCGCGATCAACAGCAGCCCGGGCAGAAGCCAGGTGAGGGTCTCCTTGGAGGACAGGCTGTAGCCGAGGACGCCGACCAGGACACCGATCAAGATGGTGCTTGCGGCATGCGCCGTTCCCGTGAGCGCCGTGACGGCCAACGCTTGGGAGTGGCTCCAACGCTGGGCCTTGCTCACCGCTACCAGCGGAAGCCAGTGGTTGGGGATTGCCGCGTGAACTAGACTCAGCGCCAAGCTGCCGAGAAGGATGTGCAGCAACTTACTCGTCCCTCTGCGCCGCGCCGACGACTTCGGCAATCGAGCGAAGACCGTGTTCGTTCAAATAGGAACGCAGGTCGTCGCGGATTTCGGCGGCGACATTGGGGTTGCTGAACAGTGCCGTGCCGACCTGAACGGCCGCGGCGCCGGCCATCAAGAATTGCAGGGCATCGGCAGCGCAGCCGATGCCGCCGATGCCGATGATCGGCAGCCGGCAGGCCCGGCGCGCCTCGTAGGTCATGCGAACGGCCACCGGGCGCAGCGCCGGACCGCTGAGGCCTCCGCGCGCCGCGGCGTGAGGCGAATCGACCGCCTCGGGATCGATCACCATTGCCGGCAAGGTATTCGAGATCGACAGTGCATCGGCGCCGGCTCGTTCGGCGGCGAGGGCCAGCTCAGCCGCCGAGCAAAGAGGGGAGAGCTTGACGATGACGACCTTGCTGGTCGCGCGGCGCACGGCCTCGGTGACGCGCGCGCAGCCGGCGGCCGTCTGGCCGAATTCGATGCCGCCACTGGCCACGTTGGGGCAGGAGAGGTTGAGTTCGACCCCGTCGACCGCGTCGCAGGCGTCCAGGCGCTCGGCCAGCGCGACGTATTCCTCGATCTTTCGGCCGAGCACGTTGGCAAAGACGCGGCCGCCCGTGCGCTTGCGCCAATCGCCGAGATAGGCGGCCTTGTCGCGCAGGAAAGCGTCGATGCCGACGTTCTCAAGACCGATCGAGTTGATCGCGCCGCTGCCCACGTCGGTCATGCGACCGGGCAGCTTGCCGAGCCAGTCGGGCGGGGTGCCCGGACGCGGCTCCCGGGGAAGCGC
>CAZJCO010000185.1:0-6220 GCA_964544375.1 uncultured Myxococcales bacterium | reverse complement strand
TGAGCAGTCGCAACCGCTTTGTGGCTGCGATGACGGCCGGCGTGTGCGCCGGCGTGCGAAAGTACAAAGAATTGCGGCTGGCCTGAGTCTTGCATTTTTTCTGGAGGCCACGCTCGCTCAACGGCCGCCGAGGGCTGGTCAAGGGTGCCACAGGTGTACGGCAGGCGGGTTAATCGGGTTGTCTCGAGTTGTGGGAGGAGGTCCAGGGTGAGGTATTTTGGAATCGCGCTGCTCGTCGCCGTGTGTACCGTGCTTTTGGCGCCGCCCGTCCAAGCCCAATGGCCACAGCAAGACTCGTCGTCCGATCTGCTGCCGGCTGCTTTCGCCGACGAGATGGACTTCTTCCAAGTCGAATCGGAGGTTGTAACCTCGGTATCGCGCCATCCGGAGTCGCAGTGGGATTCGGCCGGCGCGGTATACGTGGTCACAAACGAAGCCATTCGCGCATCCGGCGCGGAATCGTTGGTCGACGCACTCCGCATCGTCCCCGGGCTCGATGTCGCGGCGGTCGATCGCAACTCCTATGCGGTGTCGGCGCGCGGGCTGAACAATACCTTCGCAGACAAAATGCTGGTCCTGCTCGACGGTCGGCCGATTTACACTCCCCTATTCGGCGGCACGCTGTGGCAACAGTGGAACACCTTTCTCGGGGACATAGCCCGCATCGAGGTCATCCGCGGCCCTGGCGGCACTCTCTGGGGTGCCAACGCGATGAACGGCGTCATCAACATTATCACCAAAAGCAGCGAAGACACGCAGGGGCTGCTGGTTCGTGCGCTCGGCGGTAGCAATTATCGTGGCAAGGCCGATCTTCGATACGGCGGCAAGGCAGGGAACTTCAGCTACCGCGTATCGGCGCTCTACAATGCCGATGAGGGGTTCGGCGGCGACGGTGGCGACAAGGTCGCCGACGACAATCAGGAAGTTCGAGCCGGCTATCGTTTCGATTGGGACCTCGGCGACGGATTGGTGCTGCGCGGTAGCACCGAATTCTCGAACTTCCGTATGGGAGACGAAGGCCGTGAAGTCGGCACCGGCCGCAGCCTCTTCCCCGGCCCGAAGTACAAGACCGATCTCGTCAGCGGCGTCTGGCGCGCAGAAAAGGATTTTGCCGACGGCTCGAGCGGGCACCTGCAATTCGCCGCCGATTACATCGGCCGGGAAACACCCTTTCTCGGCGTTTCCCCCGAGGGCAGTTTTGAGACGATTCGCCGCTCCTGGGAACTCGACTTCCAGTACGGTCTGCGCCTGTTTGACCGCCACCGCGTGACCCTGGGCGGGCAGTTTCGCCAGACCAACGTAGACGTCGGCACCGGGGTGATCGGCATCAACATCGACAGTTCGAACGACACGCTGAACGTCGTCGGCTTCTTCTTGCAGGACGAAATCGAACTTCCCTTCGAGAGCCACTTGACCCTCGGAACGAAGATCGAAAACAACACGTTCAGCGGAACCAACATGCAGCCGTCGGCACGGCTTTCGCATCGCTTCACAGGCGGCTCGGTGCTCTGGGGAGCAGTCTCGCGGGCGATCAACACTCCCGCGTACGGTGATCAGGCGTTCTACCTGCAGCTTCCGCCCGACACGACGTCGATCCCCGGAGTCACAGTGCTTCCGGTTTTCGCCGCCGACGGCTCGAGCGACGACACGAGCCTGATCGCTTATGAACTCGGCCTGCGCCACCGATTCGACGACCGTATTTCGCTCGATCTGGCAACCTTCTACAACGACTACGACGGCATTGTAACCTTCAGCGGGGAAACCCAAAGGCAGACGCCGATCGATCCGACCACCATCCTCGTCGAGACCTTCCTCGACAACCTCGCCAACGGTTACGGATACGGCGTCGAAGGCGTCCTCGACTTCACCCCATGCGACGTTCTACGCGGCCAGCTCAACGCCACCTGGCAACGGCTGGGTCAGCGAGGAATGCGCAATCCGAGTTCGCCGGCTTGGAAGGTCAATCTACGCGCCGAGGCTCGCCCGATTCGGCAGTTGAGGATCGTGCCGAGTGTCCACTACGTAGACAGTTTGCGCCTGCCGTCGATCTACGGTCCGGCGGTTCCGGCTCAGACGATCGACGACTACTTCCGTGTGGATCTGGCCGTCCATTACCGACCGCGCGCCGGCTGGCCGACGATCACCCTGATCGGGCAGAACCTGACCGATCGCAGCCACATCGAATTCTCCGAACCGATCCTGCGGGCGCCCTCACCGATTACCAGAAGTTGGATGCTGCGCTTGGAGTATAAACGCTAGGCCGGTCGCCGGCGAGATGAACCATGGTCGATCCATTGCAATCCCGCGCCCAGCCCGGGAACCGACGCTACGGCCTCGGCCTGCACTTCAAACTCGTACTGGCGGGCACGGTAACGACGTTCGTCGGCATCGCGATGGTTTCGTCGTTTCTGGTCTATCGTCAGGCAGCCCTGTTTCACGGTGAGATCGTCCGCTCGAGCGAGGCGATCCGCGCGGGCCTCATCGAACGCGGCCGCCTACTCGCCGAGAGCACCTCGGCCAACATGGAAAACGCGATCGCCGGTTACAACTTTACCTTCGTTGCCAACGCAGCCCGCTCACTGAAGGAGCGTAGCGACGAGCTGGCCTACGCCTTGGTGACGAACGCCTCGGACCGTATCGTGGTCCATACGAATCCAGCGCTGGTGGGAAAGAGCTATTCGTTCGAAACCGCAACGGAAGATCGCGACTACCGCATCAGTCCGAGCGACCGCAATCTGATCGAAATCTTTCATCCGATCACCGTCGGCGGGTCACGCTGGGGAAACCTGATCCTGGCGTTCGATCTGCGGCCGATGCAGACGCAAGCAGCCCACGCGATGGCGCGCGGTCAACGCATGATGCTCAGCGCCAGCACTGCCGCGATGGTGGCCGCACTGCTGGTTACACTGTTCGGCCTGACGGTGTCCATCGTTCTCAGTCGGCGCCTGCTCAGACCGATCACGGAACTGGCCGACGATGCATCGCTAATCGCTGAGGGCGACTTCGGTAGACCGGTCCGCGTGGCGGGCTCGGGCGATGAGATCGGCTTCCTCGCCCGGCAGTTCGAACATATGCGTCAGTCGATCGAGACCTACATCGACCAACTCGTCGTCGCTCGCCAGCGGGCCGAAGACGCAACGCAGGAAGAGCAGCGGCTGCGGACGCAGATCGAGCAACACTCGAAGCTTCTCGAAATCAAAGTACAAGAGCGCACTGCCGAGTTGCAGAACATCAACGCCCGGCTGATGGAATACGACCGCATGAAGTCGGAATTCCTCAGCAACGTTTCGCATGAACTCCGTAGCCCACTCGCGGCAATCGGCTCGGCCGCGAAGATTATCAGTCGCTATGGTGACGAAAACAAGAAAACCGGCAAGAAGTTCAGCAGCGTGATCATGGACGAAACCGACCGTCTCGGCCGTCTGATTAATGACCTGCTCGATCTAGCCAAGATCGAGGCCGGGCGCGTCGAGTGGAACATGGAGCGGATGGACAATCCCGCCGACCTCCTGTCCCACGTTGCCAACACGTTTCGGCCGTTGGCCAACGAGCGTGGGATCGAGCTCGAGCTCGACGCCCCGCAACGTCTGCCTGCGGTGGAACTCGATGGCGACCGCATGCTGCAGGTACTGACGAACCTGTGTAGCAATGCGATGAAGTTCACGCCGGAGGGCGGACGCGTCGTCATTGCCGGACGTGAAACGCTCTATCAAGGGATGCCCGTCATCATGGTAACCGTACAGGATTCCGGTCCCGGCATTCCGCCCGACGAACTCGAGAAGGTCTTCGACCGTTTCCATCAGGTCAAGCAGAAGAAAGACGGCAACAAACCAAAGGGGACCGGCCTCGGCCTGGCGATCTGCCGAGAGGTGGTGAACTACCACGGCGGCGCCATTTGGGCGGAGGCACCGGCCGATGGCGGTGCGCGAATGGTTTTCTGCTTGCCGTTGCTGGAGGCCAAAAAGCAGCGCCAAACAACGGCGGGCAGCGTCACTCCGATGCAGCCGATCACCTGAGCCGACAGCCGCTTCGTCAAAGGCGCGGTTGACTGCCCAGGCGCCGGCTGGTACCGCTGCCAGCGATGCCGAACGGTCGAGGCAATGGAAATCTTCCGCCGAATTTGGACGTCGATCGTATGATCTCGGAACTTTTCGAGACCGTGCGCCGTCGCCTGCCGCGAGGTCTCGGCGCTACGGTGCTGGCAATCGTGATCCTCTGCGGTTGGCTTGCGACCGGCCTCTACCAGGTAAATCCCAGTGAAGTGGGTATCGTACTACGCTTCGGCAAGGCCGTCGCTTCGACGACTCCGGGCTTGCACTGGCACCTGCCGTGGCCGATCGAGCGCGTCCTCAAGCCGCCGATAACCGTCGTACTCAAGGAAGAGATCGGCTTTCGCACGATCGACGTCGGCCCGCCCGCGCGTTACCGCGATGTCACCGAAGAGTCGCGCATGCTGACGGCCGACGGTAACATCATCGAACTCGATTTCATCGTACAATACCGCATCAAGGATCCGATCGCGTTCCTGTTCCACGTACGCGATCCCTCGGAAACGCTGCGAGACGCCGCCGAATCGGCGATGCGCGAGGTCGTTGGCTATACGACAATCGACCAGGCGCTGACCGAGGGGCGGCTAGAAATCCAGACCGAAGCCCAGGCCGAGTTGCAGGAGATCCTCGACCACTACGACGCCGGCCTGCTGGTAACCACAGTCAAGCTGCAGGACGTGGTTCCGCCGGGTCCGGTGCAAGACGCTTTCAAGGACGTCATCAACGCCGAGCAAGACAAGAAACGGATGATCAACCAGGCCGAGGGCTTTGCCAACGACATCCTGCCGAAAGCCCGTGGCAGCGCCGCGCAACTCCTCAACGAAGCCGAAGGTTACGCCGCATCGGTCGTCAAGCAGGCCGAGGGCGCGGCCAAGCGATTCGAGCTGATCGAGGCGGCCTACCGTAAAGCGCCCGAAGTGACGCGCACACGACTTTATCTCGAAACGATGGAGCGGGTACTACCGGACATCGACAAGGTCCTGATAGACGAAGCAACGTCCAAACGGATGCTTCCGCTGCTGCCGCTGGGAAACAACACCGGCCAACTCCCCTCGGCGATTCCACGTCCGACCGCGACGCCCTCGGAGGCCGGCAAGTGAACCGTCTGCTGCCAGCGGTAATCGTTGCCATCCTCGCCGTCGTCGTCGCCTATGTCGCCGCCACCTTCCAGGTCGGCGAGTGGCAACAAGCCATCGTGCTGCAGTTCGGCAAGCCGATCAAGGCAGTTTCCGAACCAGGCCTGTATTTCAAGAAACCGTTCGTACAAAACGTGGTCTTCTTCGAGCGCCGCCTACTCGAATACGACGCCGCCCCCAAGGAACTCATTACCCAGGACAAGCAGCAGCTGGTGGTCGACAACTACTCTCGCTGGCGCATAACCGATCCGCTCAAGTTTTACCAAACGGTGCTTACCGTGGGAGGTGCGCAATCGCGCCTGGATGACATCATCTATTCGAACCTTCGCGAGGCGATTGGACGAATCAGCCTTCGCGAGGTCGTCTCGGGAGACCGTACGGCATTGATGGAGCACGTCACTAGCGAGTCGAACCATCGCGCGGCGGGCTACGGAGTGGAAGTCGTTGACGTCCGCATCAAGCGGACCGAGCTACCGGCGAAGAACGAACAGAACATCTTCAGCCGCATGCGCACAGAGCGTGAACGGCAAGCCAAGAAGTTCCGCGCCGAGGGCGAGGAGGAATCTCGCAAGATTCGCTCGCAAGCCGAAAAGGAACGTCAGGTGATTCTCGCCGAAGCCGAGCGCGAGGCGAAAATCACGCGTGGCCGTGCCGAAGCCGAAGCGACGCAGATTTACGCCGAGGCGTACGGCAGCGCCCGGCCCTTCTACGAGTTTCTGCGGACGCTCGAAGCCTACGAGAAAACGCTGGCATCGAAAACCACTCTGGTTCTCGGTTCGGACTCGCGCTTTCTGCGCTTCCTGCGCGGCAGCGATTAGCCTGGAGCTAAGCCCTAGGGCGGACAGCCGCCCACACCCGGCTGGTAAATCACGTTCGGGTCGCTCGCGCAGAACAGCGTCGAACGCGCCTGGTTCAGCACGCGGCCCGGGCCAGGCAGCCCGGCCGCACCGTTGATGCCCGCATTGCCCGTCTTCGGAATACAGAAGACTGCCGCGCCGACCGGCGCACTCGGATCCGGCGTACCAACCGCGACGA
>CAZJCO010000184.1:0-6231 GCA_964544375.1 uncultured Myxococcales bacterium | reverse complement strand
GGCCGGGCACGGACTCTGGCGCGCCTGCCCGCGCGGAGCGATACGGTCGCCTGGACCTGCCGGCGTCCCGGCGGGCGGACGGTCGGTGAGCTCGCCGGTGACCGGATCGACGTAGGCCTTCATCCCGCCGCTCGACGGCGCGGGCGCAGCCATGGATGCCGGCGTCTCGGTATTCGCCTTTTTTCCGGCCGAGCCACAACAACCCGCCACGAGCAAGCCGGCTCCCGCCAGCGCGACGGCGTAAACCGTCGCCGCTCCCGCTCCAGGTCGCACGCCGCGCCTTTTCCTCAACCTAAACTTTCTCATACGAAAACCTCCCCAATCTCTTGATATACCAAGTTTTTCTCTAGACATGCCCGCCGGCGAGCAACCCCGCTACCTTGCCTTACCGCCTCCCCCAATTCATATCCTGTACGGCCCGAAGTTCGAGCCGAACCGAACACGGGAGCGAACGATATCTCCAACCCATGAGCATCCAAGACGACACCACCGAAATCCGCAACGCTCACCGCTTCGACGTCGGCCGCCTCGAAGAATACCTGCAAGCAAACGTCGACGGCTTCTCCGGTCCACTCGAAGTGCGCCAGTTCAAGGGCGGCCAGTCAAACCCGACCTTCGTCCTCTCGGCCGGCCCGCGGTGCCTGGTCATGCGCAAGAAGCCGCCGGGCAAACTGCTGCCCTCGGCCCACCAGGTCGACCGCGAGTACCGAGTGATGAAGGCGCTGGCCGCAACCGACGTACCGGTTCCCCGGGTGCACTGTCTTTGCCAGGACGACGAGGTCATCGGCACGGCCTTCTACGTAATGGACTTTGCCGACGGCAGAATATTCCGCGATCCGCGGCTTCCTGAACTCTCGCCGGCCGAGCGCTCGGCGGTTTACGACAATCTGAACCAGGTTCTGGCCAATCTTCACAACGTGGACTACGCGGCCGTCGGCCTCGAGGACTTCGGCCGGGCGGGCAACTATTTTGAGCGACAGATCGGCCGCTGGACGAAGCAATACCGAGCGGCGCAGACCACCGACGTCGAAAACATGGAACGCCTGATCGAGTGGCTGCCGGCCAACGTTCCCGACGATGACAGCGTCAGCCTCGTCCACGGCGACTTTCGCGTGGACAACGCGGTTTACCACCCGAGCGAGCCGCGCATGATCGCGATGCTCGATTGGGAACTATCGACCATCGGCCACCCGCTGGCCGACCTCGGCTACAACTGCATCCCCTACCACATGAACACACCGACGCTCGGAGGGCTCGTCGGCGTCGACTACGTTGCAAGCGGAATCCCTAGCAAAGACGAATACGTAGAGGCCTATTGCAAACGCACCGGACGAACTTCGATCGAGGGCTGGGAGTTCTACGTGGCGTTTTCGATCTTCCGCCTGGCCTCGATCAGCCAGGGCGTCTACAAACGCGGGCTCGACGGCAACGCCAGCAGCGAAGAAGCGCTTCTATTCAAGGACGCTTGCCGCTTCCTGGCCGACGCGGCCTGGGGAATCCTCAGCGAGGCGGGCGCGGTTTAGCGGGCTAGCCCAAGAACTCGGTCAGCTTGGCGGCGATCCCGTCGCGCACGCGGCGAAAGGCCGCCAGCACCTCCTCGTCGCTACCGCCGGCGCCCGCGGGATCCTCGAAGGGCCAGTGCAGGCGCTCGGCCGCGCGTCCCAAGAAGGCGGGACAGACCTCATCGGCGCAAAGGGTGATGACCGTACCCACGCGATCCGAGGGAATCGCATCGACCGGCTTGGAGTAGTGACCGTCCATCGAGACGCCGGCCTCCTGCATCACGCGGACGGCAAAGGGATGCAGGCGGCCCGGCGAAGAGCCGGCGCTGAACACTTCTCGGCGCTCTCCGAGCATGCGGCGAGCGAGAGCTTCGGCCATCTGGCTGCGCGCCGAATTGGCGACGCAGAGAAAGAGAATTCCGTCGGTGTCAGCCAACGATCTGCTCCCGCGCTTGCACGCGCTCCAAGAACTCGATCACGGCGTCGGCAAAGCGGTCGTTTTGATCGCCGGCTACCATGTGCGCCGCGTCCTCGACGTCAACGTATTCGGCGTGCGGCACCAACTCGAGGAACTCGCGCGCGCCCTGCTCGCTGACGACATCGCTCATGCGGCCGCGCACGAGCAGCGTGGGCAGCCTGAGCGAACGCGCGGCATCGAGCAACAGCTGACCGGAACCGCTACGCGCGCGCCTGGCGGCCATCTCGAGAAAGGCCGGATCCCAGTGCCAGCGGTAGCGGCCATCCTCGCCCAACCGCAGGTTCTTCGCCAGACCGCTGTGGTCGCTCGGCGGCGGCCGGTGCGGCAAGAACTCTCGAACATCGGCAGCGGCCGCTTCGATCGACTCGTAGCCTTCCGGCCGCGCGGTCATGAAGTCGACGATGCGCTGGACGCCGTCGCGCTCGAGCTTCGGGGTAACGTCGACCAACACCAACGCGCGCGCGGTAGAGGGATAACTCATGCCCTGCGACATCAGGGAAACCAGGCCCCCAAGAGAAGCGCCGACCAGGGCGGGAGGCTCGGCGAGTGACTCCATAACGACGCGTAAATCTTCGACATAGGATTCGAAACGGTAGTCGCCGTCGCTGTGCCAGTCGCTGTCGCCGTGGCCGCGCAGATCCATCGAAATGGCGTAAAAGCCCCGGCGCGCCAAGGCTTCGGCGGTGCCGCCCCAGGCGTGCCGCGTTTGACCGCCGCCGTGTAGCAGGATCACCGGCGGCAGGCTGGGGTCGCCCCAGGCGTCGGCGGCCAGCGCAAGCCCGTCGCGCGCGCGGTAAGTCCGGGTTTCCTTCTTCATGAATCCGATCGGGACCGAGTAACTTATGACGCTAAACCCGTTCTCGGACTGCGTCAATCCTTCATGTCGACACACGCCGGCGGGGGTGGTCGCGGCACGGCCTGCGAGTGCAGCACGCGGTTGCATCGCGGCGGCCGGCCCCGTATCGGAGTCTGGCCATGGAACCGGCTTTTCCGCGCCGCATCTTTCTCGGACGCTCGCTGCAGCTAGCCGGCGCTCTGTTGCTCGCGCCGCTCGTGCCGACCCTCGGCCGAGCGGGCGAGACCGCTGCAGAAGCCTGCTGCAAACCGCTGGCCGTGTTCACCGAGGCGGAACTCGAGATCGCGCGCGCGGTGGCCGAAACGCTGATTCCCGAAGGCGGCGCCAATCCGGCCGGTGGCCGTTCGGTTGATCTCGCCCGCCGGCTCGACACGTTTCTCGCCAGCGAACCCGAAGACCTGGCGCGCGGAGTGCGCTCGGCGCTGTGGGCCGTCGAATACGGCGCGCCGATCTTGGCGGGACGGTTCGGACGGTTGACGCGCATGCGCCCACATCAACGCGAGGCCTACCTCGCGGCTCTTCCCCATCGCTATCCACTGGCACGCAACATCTACGCGGGCCTCAAGCAGGCGTTCTTCTTCTTGTTCTACTCGGTCGACGAGAGTTGGCCGGCCACCGGATACGACGGACCGTGGGTATGATCACCGAAGGCGCAAGCATCACCAAGCCGCTCGCGGTGCGCACGCATACCGTTATCATCGGCTCGGGCGCCGGTGGAGCGGTAGTCGCCAAGCATCTAGCCGAGGCCGGCAACGACACGATCGTGCTCGAAGAAGGCGGCCGCTTCACCGCAAGCGACTTCAGCCAGCGCGACGACCAGATGTATCCCCTGCTCTATCGCAGCGGGGGCACGCAGCTTACCGAAGACGGTCTGATCAACGTCTTGCAGGGAAGCTGCTACGGCGGTTCGACCGTCATCAACATGGCCGACTGCGTTCCCAGCCCGCCCGAGGTGCTGGCCCATTGGCAGCAACGGTTCGGTCTCGCCGAGATTACCGAAGAGGCCCTCGCACCTTCGGTCGAACGCGTGCTACGCGAACTCGAGGTCGAACGCATCGAGGACGACGAGGTCAATCCCAACAACCGCATGGTGCTCGAGGGCGCCAAGCGCCTCGGCTACCGCGCGGGGACTTTTCTCGACAACCGTACGGACTGCGTCGGCAGTGGCTATTGCCTGGTCGGCTGCAGCTACGACGCAAAGATCGGTACCCATCTCTCCTACTTGCCGGCTGCGGTCAAAGCCGGCGCGCAGGTCTACACCGACTGTCGCGCCGAGCGGATCGAAAAACTCGCCAACGGACGCCTGCGCGTTCGCGGCACGGTGGTCGAGCGTTTCGGGCGCGTGCCGAGGTTGCCCTTTACGATCGAAGCCGAGCGCGTCGTACTTGCCGCCGGCGCGGTCCACTCACCGGCGATTCTAAAAAACTCCGGTCTCGACCGCGCGCTGCCCGAACTCGGTCGCAACGTCTCGCTGCAACCGCAGACGATCGTCTCGGGCATCTTCGACGACGCGACCAAAGTCGTCGCCTGGCGCGGCGTGCCGCAGTCGGTGTTTTGCAGCGAGTTTGACGACAACCGACCGGAGCACGGAATGGGGGGCTTCCGGCTCGAGGGCGTATTCGGCAGTCTCGGTCACTTGGCGACGGCGCTGCCAGGCTTCGGCCACGCGCATAAGGAACTGATGGCCAAGGCCGCGCACATCGCCGGCGGCCTATTGCTCACGCCCGACAGGCCCTCGGGCGAGATGAACTGGTCGTTCGACCCCAAGCTCGGTTTCCGCCCGCGCATCCGCTACCGCATGAGCCGAGAGTGGCTCGCACGCATGCGACGCGGCCTGGCGATGGCGGCAAAGGTCTACTTTGCCGCCGGCGCGCGGCGCGTACTGTTCGCAAGCGAGATCTTCCCGCCGCTCGAAAGCGCCGACGAGATCGACCGCGTCGCCGACTTTCCGGTACGAAGCGGCGTAACCCGCTTCATCTCGGCCCATGTGCAGGGAACCTGCCGCATGAGCCTAGATGCTCGCCGCGGCGTGGTCGATCAGGATCATCGAGTGCACGGCGAACCGCGCATCTACGTCGTCGATGCTTCGGTCATGCCGACGACGGCCTCGACGCACACGATGATTCCGATCATGGCGATGGCCGACCGCGCCGCCCACCGGATGCTCGGCTCCTGATGGCGCCGAGGGCGACAGGCCACGCTGCGACTAGGTAGCGCGCGACACAGAGAGTAGGCCCGACAAGTCACGCCGGCGTAGCTTGCCCGAGGCAGTGCGTGGCAACTCCGATACTGCCACGATGGTTCGCGGCAGCTTGTAGGCGGCCAGCCGCCCGCGGCACCACGCGCGCAGCCCCTCCACATCGATCCGGTAGCCTTTGCGCAACACCACGACCGCCGCTACCCGCTCGCCCCACTCTCGGTCTTCAAGCGCAAAGACGCCTGCCTCGGCAACCGACTCGTGCGCCGTGAGGACGGCTTCTACTTCGTCGGGGACGACATTCTCACCGCCGCTCACAATCAAGTCGCTGCGGCGGCCGAACACGCGCAGGCGGCCCTCGGCATCGAGCGCGCCCAGGTCTCCGGTGTGCAGCCAGCCGTCGCGGAAAACTCGCCCGCTCGCCTCGGCGTCGTCAAAGTAGCCGGCCGCCACCTGTGGGCCGCGCAGGCAAATCTCTCCCACGCCTTCGCCGTCCGGCGCTTCGATACGAACCTCGACCCCCGGCAGTGGCGCAGCACCGCTGCTCCCGCCGGCGAGATCGCCTGGCGTTGCCGTTGCCACCTGCGAGGCGGTCTCGGTGAGCCCATAGGACGCATACAGGGGAATCTCCGCGGCCAGAGCACGCTCGATCAAGGGCCGCGCAATCGGCCCGCCGCCGATCAGCGCGCAACGCAGCGCCGTGCCGCGCGCCGTCCAACCTTGGTCGAGCATCCGCGCCAGCATCGTCGGAACCAGCGAGACATGCGTCACGCCGCCCGTAGCAATCGCATCGATCGCCGCCTGCGCATCGAAGCGCACGCATAAGACGACCGTCGCGCGCGCAATCGCCGCGCGCACGAGAATCGAAATACCGGCGACATGGTAGAGTGGGACCAGGCAGAGCCAGCGATCGCCCTCGCGAAAGCCCACCCGCTCATTTGCTGCGCGCGCCGACGCCTCGTGGTTGGCATGGCTCAAGACAACGCCCTTGGCGACACCGGCCGTTCCCGAGGTAAAAACGATCGTCCAGGATTCGCCGGCATCGACCGCCGTGTTGGCGGCCGATGCACCGGCATCGGCGCCGGTCAACTCGAGCATCGAGCGCTCGTCGATTACCAGGCGCGGCCTGCAGCGGTCGAGCAAGCGCCGCCGTTCGCACGCCGTCAGACGTGTGTCTAGAGGTACCACCACCTCCCAT
>CAZJCO010000183.1:0-6296 GCA_964544375.1 uncultured Myxococcales bacterium | reverse complement strand
GGGAGGGCTTCCAAGCGCCGGAGGGCACCAAGGTCGCCAACGCTGCAGATGGGGGATCATCTGTTGGTGAACAAGTTCATTTACGGCGTGCGGATGCCGTTCGTCGGCGGGCGCCTGCTGGCAGTGCACCAGCCGCAGCGGGGAGACGTCATCGTCTTCATCTATCCGAAAGACCGATCCAAGGACTTCATCAAGCGGGTCGTCGGACTGCCCGGCGAGCGCGTGGAAATCATCGACAAGGCGGTGTTCATCGACGGAAAACGAATCGAGGACTCCCACGCGTTCCAGGAGCCGGCCGATCCCCGTCATGACTACCGGCCGCGGGACAATTTTGGCCCATATACGGTCCCCGACGACAGCGTATTCGTCCTTGGGGACAACCGAGACCATAGTCACGACAGCCGCTTCTGGGGGTCCGTTCCGATCCGCGACATCCTCGGCAAAGCCTTTGTTCTGTACTGGTCCTGGGACGGCGGACGCTTCCGTCCTCGTTGGGGCAGGGTCGGCATGCGGATTCGCTGAGCCAGGCTCGCTCGGCCGGGTGCCAAGGCACGTTGACTCCTCGCGGCGACCCGTCTAGGTAAGGAGCCGTCTGGAGCCTTTTAATCCGGCCCCGCGAGGCCGGGAAGGGTGGCTAGGGTGACGAGCAAAGACGCGATCACGGCCCGAGGGGCCGCTTTATGAGCCTCGCCGAAGCAACGGCGAGGTTTTTTTGTGCCGGAGAACTTCTCGATGCGTCGTGAGATCCTCGATGCGGAGCAGATCCGCCGGGCGCTCACTCGGGTTGCCCACGAAATCGTCGAACGCAATGGCGGTGCCGCAGAAGTGTTCCTGGTCGGCATTCGCACCCGCGGAGTTCCATTGGCCGAGCGCCTGGCAACCATGATCGAAGGGATCGAGGGGGCGAAGGTGCAAGTCGGTGCGGTCGACGTCTCGCTCTATCGTGACGATGCCGGCAGATTCGGACGCATCGCGCGTATCGAACCGACCGACGTTCCGTTCGATCTCAACGCTGCGGGAGTGGTCCTCGTCGACGACGTCTTGTTTACCGGCCGTACCGTGCGTTCGGCGATGGACGCATTGATCGATCTGGGCCGTCCGGCGAGCATCCAACTGGCGGTGCTGGTAGACCGGGGCCACCGCGAACTGCCGATTCGGGCAGACTTCGTGGGCAAGAACATTCCGACGGCTCGCGAGCAGAGGGTTCTCGTGCGCGTACGGGAGCTCGACGGCACGGACGCGGTGTTCGTCGAGGAGGCGAGCGATGGCGAGTAGGCATCTTCTCGGGCTCGAGGGCGTATCGGCCGACGACATTCTTCTGCTGCTGGAAAGTGCGGAGTCGATGAAGGAGATCTCGGCTCGCGAATTGAAGAAGGTCCCGACCCTGCGCGGCAAGACGGTGGTCAATCTCTTCCTCGAAAACTCGACGCGTACACGGATCTCGTTTGAGATTGCGGCCAAGCGGCTTTCCGCCGATACCGTTACCTTGTCAGCCTCTGGATCGAGTCTGTCGAAAGGCGAGACGCTCGCCGATACCGCACGCAACCTGGCGGCGATGTCCCCCGATGCAATCGTCATCCGGCATTCGGCGCCCGGCGCGGCACGTCTGCTGGCCGACATCATCGATTGTCCGATCATCAACGCGGGCGACGGCAGTCACGAACATCCGACGCAGGCTCTGCTCGACCTACTGACGATCCGCGAGCACAAGCGGGAGATCGCCGGCCTTACGGTAACGATCGTCGGCGACATCCTGCACTCGCGCGTAGCCCGCTCGAACCTGTTCGGCTTGCGCGCGCTCGGGGCCAAGGTGCGGCTGTGCGGGCCGCCGACGCTGCTGCCGCCGGAGTTCGAGGCGTTGGGCGCCGAACTCTACTACGACCTGGCGACCGCGGTCCGCGACGCCGACGTGGTGATGATGCTGCGCATTCAGCGTGAACGGCAGGGGTCGAACTACTTTCCAAGTCTAGACGAATACGCGCGCTATTATTGCCTCACGGAGACGGCGCTGGCCGATGCCAAGCCGGACGTGATCATTCTGCATCCGGGTCCGATGAACCGTGGAATCGAGATTTCGAGCCGGGTCGCCGACGGACCGTATTCGGTGATGATGAATCAAGTCGCCAACGGCGTGTCGATGCGGATGGCGGTACTCTACCAACTGATCGTACCGGGAGAGGATGGCATCCGCGGCAGTGCGTTGCCGGAAGGGCCGATCGAACCGCGGCTGCGGACGGTTGGGTGAAGGCGATGAAGGAGCCGAAGACGACGACCGGGCGCCTGCTCGTTCACGGCGGCACGATCGTGGATCCCGCCAACGGACGCAACGGACGTGGCGATTTGCTGATCGAAGACGGTCGCATTGCTGCGGTTGCCATGGGCGAGGAGATTACGGTCGACGACGGCGACGTCGTCGATGCGACCGGGCAGACCGTCACGCCGGGCCTGGTTGACATGCACGTGCACCTGCGCGAGCCCGGCTACGAGTACAAGGAGACCGTTGCGACCGGCTGCATGGCTGCGGTCGTGGGCGGCGTTACCACGGTCGCCTGCATGGCGAACACCAACCCGGTGAACGATAGCGGCGCCGTTACCAAGTACATCATCGACAAAGCGGCATTGGCCGGCCTGGCCAACGTATTCCCGATCGGTGCAGTGTCGGTCGGCTTGGCCGGCGAACGAATCGCCGAGTTCGGCGAGATGTACGAGGCCGGTATCGTCGCGGTCTCCGACGACGGTCGGCCGATCATGGATGGCAACCTCATGCGGCGTGCTCTCGAGTACGCGCGCATGTTCGATTTTCCGGTCATTGCGCACGAAGAAGACCTCGGCTTGTGTCGTGGCGGCGTGATGAACGAGGGGCTTACCTCGGCGAGGCTGGGCCTTCGGGGAATGCCCTCGGCGGGAGAGGCCGTCATGGTTGCGCGTGACATCGAGCTGGCGCGCTGCACGCGGGGCCGCTTGCACGTCGCGCACGTTTCGACGGCCGAGGCGGTCGAGATGGTCCGGCGCGCGAAGTCCGAGGGGTTGCCGGTAACGGCCGAGACGACACCGCATCACTTTACCCTCGACGATCGCGCGGTCGAGAGTTTTAACACGAACGCCAAAATGTATCCTCCGCTGCGCGGCCCGAAGGACATCGAGGCGATCCGCGCAGGGCTAGCCGATGGCACGATCGATACGATCGCGACTGACCACGCACCCCATCACCGCGACGAAAAAGGCGTCGAGTTCGATCAAGCGGCCTTTGGCATCACCGGTCTGGAAACCTCGTTGGCGCTTTCGCTCGAACTGGTGCGCGACGAGACGATCCGCATCGATCGTCTGATCGATGCGATGAGCCGGGCGCCGGCCGCCAACCTCGGCCTGGATCGCGGCACGCTGTCCGTCGGAGCGGTCGCCGATGTGACGATTTTCGATCCGCAGCGCCAGTGGAAGCTCGAGGCCTCGCGTTCGTCGTCGAAGAGCCACAATACGCCATTCGATGGCTGGACCTTGAAGGGAAAGGTTACGCGCACGATCGTCGGCGGTCGCTCGGTGTGGGAGGAGACCGAATGAAGGCAACTCTGGTACTGGCCGACGGGACCGTGTTCGAGGGACGCGGTTTTGGCGTTGCCGGCAAGGTCGGCGGCGAAGTCGTCTTTAATACTTCGATGACCGGCTATCAAGAGATTCTCACGGATCCCTCTTACGACGGACAGCTGGTAGCGATGACTTATCCCGAGATCGGTAACGTTGGCGTCAACGACGAAGATGTCGAGAGCTTTCGGCCATGGGTCAGGGGATTCATCGCGCGGGAATACTGGGACGTCCCCAGCAATTGGCGGGCACAGCGGAGCCTCGGAGACTATATGGCCCGTCATGGATTGGTCGGCATCGAGGACATCGATACGCGCTCCCTGGTCCGCGCGATCCGCGACCGTGGCGCGCAGCAGGCGGTGCTCGCCACCGGCGACGTCGACGTCGCCCAGCTGGCGGCCGAAGCCGCCGCGCAGCCGAGTCTCGAGGGCATGGACTTGGCGAGCGGCGTCAGTTGCAAGCAGCCTTACCGCTGGACGACCGGCTCTTGGCGACTCGAGAACGGCTACCCGCAGTGCGAGCCCGGCGGTGCGCTGATCGTCGCCTTCGACTTCGGCATCAAGCTCAATATTCTCAGGAACTTCGTTGATCTGGGATGCCGCGTCGTCGTCGTACCGGCGACCACCAGTGCCGCCGTCGTGCGCGAACTGCGGCCCGACGGCTTGTTTCTGTCCAACGGTCCCGGTGACCCCGATGCCGTGCGCCAGGCGATCGCGACGGTTGGCGAGTTGGCACGGGAACTGCCTACCTTCGGCATCTGCCTAGGCCATCAGATTCTCTCGCTCGCGCTTGGCGCACGCACGTTCAAACTCAAGTTCGGTCACCACGGCGGCAACCAGCCGGTGATCGACGTCGATACTGGTGTCGTTGAAATTACGTCGCAAAATCACGGCTTTGCGGTCGACGCTGAGGCGCTGCCGGCGGGCATTCGGGTCACCAGGGTCAACCTCAACGACAACACCGTGGAAGGGATCGAACACGAATCGCTGCCGTTGTTCTCGATCCAGTACCACCCGGAAGCCTCCCCCGGGCCGCACGACGCCCACCCGTTGTTCGAGCGTTTCGTCGGTATGCTCGAGGCGAAAGCGCCGCCCGCGATCGAGCAGCACATCCCGTTGCGCACGTCGCAAGGAATAACCTGAGGTTTCATCGTGCCGCGACGAAACGACATCCATTCGATTCTGATCATCGGAGCCGGTCCGATCGTCATCGGTCAAGCCTGCGAGTTCGACTACTCCGGCACGCAGGCCTGTAAGGCGCTCAAGGAAGAGGGCTACCGCGTGGTGCTGGTCAATTCGAATCCGGCGACGATCATGACCGATCCGGAATTTGCCGACCGTACCTACATCGAACCGATGACGCTGGAGGCGGTCTCGGCGGTGATCGAGGTCGAACGGCCGGACGCTCTGCTGCCGACGATGGGAGGGCAGACTGCGCTCAACCTGGCGATCGATCTGGCCGAGGCCGGGGTTCTCGATCGCTACGGTGTAGAGTTGATCGGCGCAGGTATCGAGGCGGTCAAGAAAGCCGAAGATCGCGATCTGTTCAAAGCGGCGATGAACAACATCGGCGTCGGCTTGCCGGGCAGCGGTTACGCGCGGTCGATGGAAGACGGCCGTAAGATTCGCGAGCAGCTCGGCCTGCCTCTAATCATTCGGCCGTCCCGTACGCTCGGCGGAATGGGTGCCAACATCGTTAGCACCGACGCCGAGTTCGAATCGGGGCTGGCCTGGGCTCTCGACGCGTCTCCCGTGCACGAAGCGTTGGTCGAAGAGTCGATCGAAGGTTGGAAAGAGTTCGAGTTGGAAGTAATGCGCGACCGCAAGGACAACGTCGTCATCATTTGCTCGATCGAGAACTTCGACGCGATGGGTGTTCATACCGGCGACAGCATTACGATTGCGCCGGCTCAGACACTGACCGACAAAGAGTACCAGCTCATGCGCGACGCGGCGATCGCGATCATCCGCGAAATCGGGGTCGATACCGGCGGTTCGAACATCCAATTTGCGGTGCATCCGGACGACGGCCGACTGGCCGTCATCGAGATGAATCCGCGCGTGTCGAGAAGCTCAGCGCTGGCTTCGAAGGCGACGGGCTTCCCGATTGCCAAGATGGCGGCCAAGCTCGCCGTCGGCTACACCCTCGACGAGATTCCCAACGACATCACGCGGGAAACGCCGGCCAGCTTTGAGCCGACGATAGACTACGTAGTGACCAAGATCCCGCGCTTTACGTTCGAGAAGTTCGGGCAAGCCGAAGATCGACTGACGTCGCAGATGAAATCCGTCGGCGAGGTGATGGCGATCGGCCGAACTTTCAAGGAGAGCCTGCAGAAGGCCATCCGTTCGCTCGAAATCGGTAGCAGCGGCTTCGAACCCTGCCCCGAGCTGAACCTCGAGGAGCGCTTGCGAAAGCCGAACTCACGGCGCCTGTGGTTCTTGGCCGAGGCTTTTCGGCGAGGTTATACGGTCGAGCAACTCTATCGTCTGACGGCGATCGATCCGTGGTTTCTTCGCAACATCGAACAAATCGTGGAGATGGAGTCGGAGATTGCCGCCGCCGGGGACGTCGATGGGCTGGTTCCGGATCTGCTCGCACGCGGCAAACGCTGGGGATTCTCGGACAAACGGATTGCCGAACTGCTCGGTGTGGCGGAGTGCGTGGTGCGCCGGCGGCGCTGGCAGGGAGGCATCGAGCGCGTCCACCAGACGGTG
>CAZJCO010000182.1:0-6298 GCA_964544375.1 uncultured Myxococcales bacterium | reverse complement strand
AGGAAATCAAGAAGCTCAAGATGATGTCGCCGATGTCGGCCGAGGCGACGGTGGTGCGCAACTACATCGACTGGATGCTGGCGCTGCCCTGGGCGGACTACACCGAAGACCGCATCGACATCGACGAGGCTCGCCGGGTTCTCGAAGAGGACCACTACGGCCTCGAGAAGGTGAAAGAGCGCATTCTCGAATACCTCGCGGTGACCAAGCTGGTCGGCTCGATCAAGGGACCGATCCTCTGTCTGGTCGGACCTCCCGGCGTCGGCAAGACCTCGCTGGGGCGCTCGATCGCTCGATCGCTCGACCGCCGCTTCGTGCGGGTGTCGCTCGGCGGCGTTCGCGACGAGGCCGAGATCCGCGGCCATCGGCGCACCTACATCGGTGCGATGCCGGGCAAGATCGTGCAAAGTCTGAAGAAGGCGGGCAAAGGAAACCCGGTCTTCCTGCTCGACGAGGTCGACAAGATGTCGACCGATTTCCGCGGCGATCCGGCCTCTGCGATGCTCGAGGTCCTCGATCCCGAACAGAACGTATCGTTCAACGACCACTACCTCGACTGCGACTACGATCTTTCGAAGGTCATGTTCGTGACGACGGCGAACGTGCTCGACCGCATTCCGCGTCCTTTGCAGGACCGCATGGAGATCATCCGGATTGCCGGTTACACGGAGATCGAAAAGCTCAACATCGCCAAGAACTTCTTGCTGCACAAACAGCGCGAGACGAACGGCTTGACCGAAGAGCAGGTGACGTTTTCGGATAACGCCCTGCTGACGATCATCCGCCGTTACACGAAAGAAGCAGGGGTTCGAAACCTCGAGCGCGAGATCGCTTCGATCTGCCGCAAGGTTGCCGTCGAGATCGTCAGCGAGGAAGAGCGCGAGGCGGTGCACGTCGGTAGCCGCATGCTCGAAAAATACTTGGGGCCGCCCAAGTTCCGATACGGCCGCGCCGAAAACGAAGCGATGGTCGGCGTGACGACCGGCTTGGCCTGGACCGAACAAGGCGGCGAGTTGCTCAATACCGAGGCGACCGTGCTGCCAGGCAAGGGCAAGCTGACGATTACCGGGCAACTCGGCGACGTGATGCAGGAGTCGGCGCAGGCGGCAATGAGCTATGTGCGCTCGCGCGCGCAAGAACTCGGACTGCCGATCGACTTCTACCAGAAGATCGATCTACACGTACATGTGCCGGAGGGTGCGATTCCCAAAGACGGTCCGTCGGCTGGTGTGACGATGGTGACGTCGTTCGTCTCGGCACTTACTCGGCTGCCGGTGCGTCACGACGTCGCGATGACCGGCGAGATCACACTGCGTGGCCGCGTTCTGCCGATCGGCGGACTCAAGGAAAAGGTCATGGCGGCTCACCGCGCAGGCATCAAGAAGGTCCTGATTCCTGCCGACAACGTGCAGGACATCAAGGAGATTCCCAAGACCGTTCTCAAGGAAATCGAGATCCAGCCGGTCGAACACATGGACGAGGTGCTACACGAGGCCCTCGTGCTGCCGGAAGGACGCGAATCGGTATTCCTGATCGAACGCCCGAGCGATCTCGGTCCCTTGCCGCTGGCTCTCACCGTGCAAGAGAAGCCCGCCGAGCAAGGCCAGGGCGGCGAGGACGAGGGCGAGGTCGTTACCCACTGACCACGCTGGCGCGCCTCGCGCGCGCCGGTATTCCGCGTTAGTCTGATCTTCGTGGGCGGTTAGCTCAGCTGGGAGAGCATCGGCCTTACAAGCCGGGGGTCGGCAGTTCGAGCCTGCCACCGCCCACCAATCGTTCTTGTCCTGGTGCTGCGTGTCGATGTGCGTAGCTACCCCTAGATAGCGGGGCCGAGCCATCGTTGTGGACACAGGGGGGTGAGCTGGGATAGGCGCAGCTAGCCGGATTCGGTCGACGTTTACGGAACCCGAACCGGCTGATCGAAAGTCCACCCTCGGCGTTTGAAGTCCGCGTGCCACCCTGGTATCAAGTCGGATTGCATCGGCGCGGGTCGGCGCCGGTGATGCGGGGTCGTAGTTCAGCTGGTTAGAACGCCGGCCTGTCACGCCGGAGGTCGCGAGTTCGAGTCTCGTCGACCCCGCCACTCTGCCGTTTCGTGAAGACGAAGCGTCGGGGTTGAGGCGAGAGATTGGAAATGCAGAAGGTTACCAAGAGTTTGACGGTCGAAGAGGCGCGCGAGGCTCGTCGCTGGTTCGTCATCGATGCCGAGGGAGTTTCCCTGGGACGTCTCGCGGTTCGCGTCGCGGCCACGCTGCGGGGCAAGCATAATCCGGCCTTTACGCCGCACGTCGACTGCGGCGATTTCGTCGTCGTGGTGAACGCCGAAAAGGTTGCGCTCACCGGCAACAAGCGAGACGGTAAGGTCTACTATCGTCACACGGGCTACCCGGGCGGCATCCGAGAGGAGACGGCCGGACATTTGCTCGAGCGCCGGCCGGAAGAAGTCATCCGCAAGGCAGTCGCCGGAATGCTGCCGCGCAACCGGCTGGGCCGACAACTGGCCGGCAAACTCAAGATTTATGTGGGGGCCGAGCACCCGCACCGGGCCCAGCGGCCGCAGCCTCTGGTCCCCTAAGGCAGACAATGGAAGCTCAAGAGTATCCAGCAACGGGAAGACGCAAGACCGCGGTAGCACGGGTGCGCCTGTGCGCCGGCGGAGGGAAGATCACCGTCAACAAACGCGAGCTCGATGACTATTTCCCGCGGCCAACGGCTCGCATGGTGATCGCTCAGCCCTTTGAAGTGACCGGTACCAGCAATTCCTTTGACGTGATCGCCAAGGTCCATGGCGGCGGCATGTCTGCGCAGGCAAGCGCCATTCGTCACGCGATCAGCCGTGCGCTTTGCGAGGCGAGCGGCGACGCGCGACCCGCTCTCAAGAAAGCCGGGCTTCTCACGCGCGACGCGCGCGAAGTCGAACGCAAGAAATACGGCCGGCACAAAGCACGCAAGAGGCCGCAGTACTCCAAGAGGTAGCCCGATGAGCACTGGCAAGCAGGTTCCGGTAGCCGTCGTCGGTGCGACTGGCTACGCGGGAGCCGAACTCGTGCGTCTGCTTGCCGGTCACCCGAGCGCGAAGGTCGTTTGTGCGACTTCCCAGCGAGATGCGGGTCGGGCGTTGGCTGAGGTCCATCCGTCGCTCGCATTCACCGGGCTACAGCTCGAGTTCCTCGATGCCAAGCGGGTCGCGAGCAAGGCGCGCTTCGCGTTGCTCGCACTGCCCCACGGCGAGTCGGTTTCGGTGGTTCCTGATCTGCTCGACGCCGGCGTGCGGGTAATCGACCTCGGTGCCGATTTTCGTTTCTCCGATGCGGAACTCTTCGCCCGCTGGTACGGCGAGCACCAGGCGCCCGAACTTCTCGGCGAGGCGGTCTACGGTCTGACCGAATTTGCGCGCGAGCGCGTCGGCAGAGCGCGGCTGGTGGCCAATCCCGGCTGCTATCCGACGGGCGCCTTGCTCGGACTGCTGCCGATTGCCGAGCGTATTGCCGGGCGGGTGGTATTCGTCGACTCCAAGTCGGGAACCAGCGGCGCGGGCCGGGCGGCGGCGACCGAGCAACTGTTTGCCGAGGTGACCGAAAACATCAGGCCCTACAGCGTTTGGGCGCACCGCCACCAGCCCGAGATCGAGTTCCAACTAGGGCGTGCCTCCGATGGCAAGCCGGCCGTGCGTTTCTCGCCGCATTTGATTCCGATTGCCCGCGGTTTGCTGACTGCGTGCTACGTGACGCTGGCGCCGGGTGCCGCTCTCGCCGAACTGTTTCAAGCGGCCTACCGCGACGAGCCATTCATTCGCGTGCTCGGAGAAGGCGCCAGCCCCGAGCCGCGCAATGTACGCGGTACGAACGCTGTCGAGATCGCCTGGAAAGAAGATCCCGAGACGGGAAGCGCGGTCGTGCTGACGGCGATCGACAACCTCGGCAAGGGGGCCGCCGGGCAGGCGGTACAGAACCTCAACTGCATGCTCGGAATCGACGAGAGCAGCGGGTTGCGCCTGACAGCCGCGCTGCCGTAAGCGGCCGGAGCCGGCTTAGACTTCCGATCCGAGGAACAGCGAGCCGCCGAGAATCGCGAACAGGATGTTCGCCGACCACGCGGCCAAGGCTGGGGGCATGCCGCCCGTGTGTCCGGCGGAAACGGCCACCGCCATCGTCACCCAGTAGATGAAGCCGACGACCATACCGAGCCCAAGCGTGTACGCGATGCCGCCACGGCGTCCGCCTCGTACGGCGAGCGGAAAACCGACCAGCACCGATACCAGACCGGAGACGGGCATCGCCAGTTTGAGGTAGAGATCGACCAGCAACTGACTGGCGTCGAGTCCCTTGGCGTGAACCACGTCGATCTGGGACTTGAGCTGACGAAAGGTGTACTCGTTCGCATGGCGCCGCATCTTGAGTAGGTCGCGGGGAGTGTCTGTGAGTTCGAACTCGCCGGCTTCGAGCGGCCGCTCGACGATCTCTCCTTCGGGACCGAGGTTCTTTACCTTGCCGCCGGGGATTTCCCAGTGGTCGTTACGCCACAGGGCCTCGGGCAGCTCGATGATGCGGTTGATTCGGAAGGACGGGTCCGTTTCGTAAAACGTCAATCCGAATAGGGCGTTTCGGTTGGCGTCGAAGTAGTCGATATTGAAGAAGCCCTGGGTTCCCTGAAACCAGAGAGAACTGGCATTGAACAGGCCGCGGTAGCGTTTTTTCTTGATGACGATGTCGTTGATCGTTCGCGCCTGGCTGGCCGTCGGCGGAACCACGGTCTCGTCCCATACCAAGACGCCGATGCTGATCAGCAGGGTGGCCACCAGTAGCGGGGTCGCCAGCTGCCAGGTACTCACACCGCAGGTCGATAGCGCCAGTACCTCGCGGTGCCGGGCGAGCAGCCCGAGGGTAATCAGAACGCTGATCAGCGCGACGGCAGGGTATACTTCGGCGATCACGCGCGGCAGCTTGAACAAGAAGTAGGCCGCGACCGCGCCGGCGGGTGGGTCGTAGCGTGAGAATCCGCCGATTTTTTCGAAAAAATCGATCACCAGAAACAGGCCGGTAGCAGCCGCCATGCAAAGCGTGAAGACGCGCATGAACTGTCCGATGACGTAACGGCCTATGATGTTCACGCGCTTGCCTCCTGGTTGCCGAAACGGCGGTAAGCAATATCCGTGATGCGTGGGATCAGGGGAAGATCGCGCGCCGCTCTAGCGAACAGCGCCGTGCCGACGACGGCCAAGACCAGATTCGGAAGCCACACGGCCAAGGCGGCGTCGACGGTTTGCTTGCGCGCCATCGCCAAGCCGGCCGTGAGCATGACGTAGTAGCAGAGGATCACCAGGATCGAGACGGCCAGACCGCGCGCACGCACGGCGCGCGTGCGTTGCATGCCCAGGGGGATGCCGATCAGGCCCAGCAACAAGCAGGCAGAGGCGACCGCGAACTTGCGTTGGATCTCGAGGGTTTCCTCGATCGCGGAATCTCCGGCCTCGAGCTGCTGGCGCCGCGCGGCGAGCAGTGTGCTCCAGTCCATTTCGTTCGGTCGGATGTTGCGCGAGGCGGCCGCGGCGCCGACGTTCTTTTCGAGGTCTAGGTGGACTTCGAAGGAACGAAAGTCGGTCTTGTCGTAGCTTTCTTGGCCGGCGTGATAGGAGAGGCTGGTGCCGTCGAGCATCTGCAAGTAGATTGACTTGCTGTCTTCGTCCGTGAGCAGCCGGCCGCCGGAGGCGAAAATCGTCGTTCGGCGGTAGCTCTGACGCTCGTCGGACAGCATGATTCCTTTGAGCAGGCCGCTGTCGCGGTCGATGTCGTCGACGTAGATCACGATGCCGCCGAAGTCGGAGTTGAAAATGCGCGGCTGAAGTGCGGCGGTAACCCGCGTTTTGGCGATGTCGTAGATCGTCTCGCGCACGTGGCGCTTGGCCCAGGGCCGGGCAAAGACCGCCATCGTCAGCGTGAGCGCGGCGGCGAGCATCGCGAAGGTAGCGACCGGACGCAGGATCTGGCCGAGGCTCACACCGGCGCTTCGCATCGCGGTCAGTTCTCCGTCGGCGGCCAGCCGGCCGAAGGCGACGACGACCCCGACGAGTAGGGCCATGGGGATTGTCATCTCCAGGAACGACGGCAGGATGCAGGCAAACAAGGCCAGCACACGCCCGCGGGGGACGCCGCGCGCCACCCGGCCCAGATCTTCCTTCAGCCGCCGCGCCTCGCCGGCGAAAACCAGCGGCGGATAGCCGCGCAAAGCGGTTTCCACCGTCTCCAGCGCCTTGGCGTCGGTGTATACCGGCACTTGCCGTACCGGCTTGTCCCGCCAG
>CAZJCO010000181.1:0-6312 GCA_964544375.1 uncultured Myxococcales bacterium | reverse complement strand
CTTCTATACGTCAGCGCGACTCCCAGGATAGGCCCAATGAGGTCTCGCACGCGACGCGTCGATCGTAGCAACGGCTCGACGCCGCCGATGCCGACCAGCGCCGCCGGCTGCCAGCAGAGGAAGCTGAGCCCGGTGGCCACGCCGAAACGAAGAGCGCTGCCGCGCATAGAAGCCCACAATGTCAGTAAGAGGAAGAAAACCAGGAACACCTTCGGTCGCGCCCCGAGGACCGCCATCCCGAGCAGCGATCCGTGGGAAAGAAACGCAAGCGCGGCGCAGTGGGCAGCGAGACGGTCCCGCGAAAGGGTTCGCGCGATCGTCCAAACGAGCGCCGCCGCCGTGGCAACCGCCACAATGCTGATGACTCGCGCAGCAACAACATCGTCGCAGCCGACGAAGCGACCGACGCTGATGGCCCAGCCCGTCAGCAGCAACGAAAGAGCACTCTTCGGATCAAAGTGCGCGAGGTGAGGCGAGATGCCGGCGGCAACCCGCTCGGCGACGTAGAAATAGTGCTGGTTGTCGCTGACAATGGCGCCTTGGAGTCCCCGCCGCAGGCAGAGAACCAGAGTGGCGACGAAGTAGACTAGAGGCGGCCAAACGCTCGACCACTTCGAATCGTTGCTCGATTCTTCAAGCAAAAGTCTCGAATCTCCTAACGCTGACGAGTCGACTTGAGTCTGTACATAGAGCCGAGCACGATGCCAATGCACGCCGGAATGATTCCACAAGCAAAAATCCATGGGCGCCGCTGCGGCGACGCAAGCAACGAGCCGGAGCAGCTTGCCGCAGGGTCGGCGATCCGGCGCCGCGGCTGCGCCTGGCGGATCCTCGGCCTCGCGCTACTAGCCCTTCTCGGAGGCTGCCGGCAGGCCTCGCAGTCGCCGCCCGATTCGCCGACGATCCTGATCGGGGTGGACGGTTTCGAATGGCGATTACAAAACGAGCTGCGAGCGAGCGGACGTCTGCCGACCTTGGATCGCCTAGCGAAGCAAGGCGTCGCAGCGACGTTGGCGGTCAGCAGACCGACGCTCTCACCGATCATTTGGAACTCCGTCGCGACCGGCGTCGGCCCGAATCGTCACGGAATTCGCGGCTTTGTCCATCGGGCTTTCGATAAAGAAGGACCGCAGCTGTATACCAGTCACGATCGCCGCGCCAAGGCGCTGTGGAACATTGCCAGCGATGCAGGACGCAGCAGCTGGACCATCGGATGGTGGACAACCTTCCCGGCCGAGAGGGTGCGCGGCATCGTCGTCTCGCAGGTCAACACGATCACACCGAAGCAGCGGCGTCTCGGGCGGGGCATCTGGAAAGGAAGTCCGGTCGCGGGGCTGCAGCACCAGGTCTATCCGGAAGATCTCGCGCCGATGATCGATCGACAGCTCGCGCTCGCCGAAGGCGACGCGGATCACGTCGTCGCCGCTCTTTTCGGCGACGGCATCGACAGACTGCCCCCCGCGCCGCGCCTTCTCGTCGAGCAAAGCCGCTGGGCGTTTCGTGCCGACGCTGCCTATTTTCGTATTGCGCGTGAACTCTTGTCGACGCGGCCTGCGCCCGACCTGCTGAGTATTTACTTTGGAGGCACCGACGTCGTCGGCCACCGCTTTTGGCGTTACACCTACCCCGAGGAATACCGCAAAACGCCGTCGGCTGAAGAACTGAGCGCCCTCGGCAACGCGGTTCGCGGGTACTACGAGCAAGTCGACAAAATGATCGGGCAGCTCCTCGCGCTCGCACCGGCCAATGCAAACGTCATCGTACTGAGCGATCACGGGATGCGGCCGATTCGACGCAAGGCCGCCTACGACAAGCCGCTGCTTTCCGGCGCCCACCACTCCGCACCACCGGCGTTCTTTCTCGCCAGTGGCCCGGCGATTCGTGCGGCCAGCTTCGCGCCGCCCGCGCCAGCGCCCGCCGTGCGCCGCAAGCGGCGCACGCGGCACCCGTTCTCGAAGTCCCTCGTTCAGCGCGCGACCGCTCCGCCCAGCTTCGGAACCGTGCTCGACGTCGCGCCGACCGTGCTCACCTTGCTCGGACTTGCGGTCGGCGAAGACATGCCCGGAAGAGTGTTGAGCGAAATTCTCCAGCCGGAATTCTTGCGCGATCATCGCCCGCGAACGGTCGCCAGCCACACACCGGCCGACTGGCATCCGCCGGCGCCCGAGACGGATCACGACGCTCGCAATACGGCAGGGCGGCTCGATCAGCTGCGCGCGCTCGGCTATCTCGAATAAAGTCCTGGCGGACCCTCGGGCGAAAGCGGCTCAGCGAAGATCGAGCGTCACGCGGGCAACGCGCGATGTCGCCGTCAGTGAGACCGTCGTGCGGGCGCGGCCCAACCCCTTGCGTCGAGCTTTGACCCGATAGCTTCCCTCGGGGACCGCTGGCCAGAAGCGAAAGCGCCCGCTGTCGCGGCTGCGCCTCCACGGCCGCCGGCCGCCGCGCAACGGGACCAGACGAACAAACGCGCCGGCAACGGCCGCGCCGCCGGCCCGCACAACCCCGCGCACGACTCCCGGCACCGCCGAGTGAAGCGCTGCCACGGCGTCGAGGTCGAAGCCGGCCTTGTCACCGGCGGGTACATGGTTGCCGGCGTCGTCGACGGACGGTCCGGCATCGACGATACGCACCAAGCGAACGAAGGAGAGGCCGAGGGCCGCCAAATCGAATCGATCGCCGCCGCCGAGCGGACCCGTCGGATCGATGCCGTTGCCGGAGTTGGCGAGTACCGGCGCGCGCCCCGCCATGCCGGTGCCGCTCAGTGGGTCGGCGGCGAAGCGCCGCCAAGTTCTGCCGTCGAGACTGACTTCGACGAAGGCCAGCTCGTCGAATATCGGCCCACTTTCGCTGCCGGCGTGAAACGCGTTCTCGAATATCACGAGATCGTCGCCGGGGCCGTCGGCGACCAAGTTGTCGCGGAAGGCAACCACGATCCGCCCTCCGTCACCGAGCGAGACCACGTCGGTTGAACCCTCGACCAGGCCCGCTCCTTGCGGCGGACCGAGTACCACCGAAGGCAGCGACTGCTGGCCGAAGCCTGCTCCCGGGCCGGGGCGAAAAGCACGCACGCCGTCGGCCCACGGGCCGCCGCCAAGGGCCGCGGCCGCGGGGGCCAAGGCGCCGACCGCGACCGCGGACAAGAGCAGCCTCGGCAGGCACCATCGCTGGTATCGTCGGTGTCGCACGAGACCGCTATGTTCGGCGGACCGCGCGCCCTGTCAATTCGTCGGCGCTACGGCTACTTCGGCCTCCGGGATGTCGATGTGGACTTCCTCTTCGATCGTCGCGGGCTTCAGGTGCAGCATCGCCCGCGCAACGAAAAGCAGCAGACAGAGACCGCCGGTAATGATCAGCAGATCGGGCGCCAGGCGCCACTGCCCGATCGTCTTCACCAAGGGCAATTCGTAGAAGGCCGGACTGCGGGCATGCCATAGTCCGTTCACGAAGGAATCGTGCAGCTGCATCATCCCCACCGGGAACAGCGTGCACAGCGCCATCAGGAATAGCCCGCAGTTGGTTCCGACGAATCCGACCTTGAGCAAACCGTCGCTCCAGTGTCTCGGCTGGACGATGCCGCGTAGTGCGAACAGCGCCAGACCGATGGCCAGCATACCGTAGGTGCCGAAGAACGCCGTATGGCCGTGGTTCATCGTCAGGTAGGTTGAGTGCTCGTAATAGTTGATCAGCGGCGTCGTGATGATGAAACCGCCGACGCCGGCGCCGAGGAAGGCCCACACCGCCGATGCGCCCATGAAGGCCATCGGCCACTTGTAAGGGAAATCATCACGCATCGCCGGCGATTGCCGCGAATCCAGCGCAACCTTGAGCAACAGAAGAACGATCGGCACCGGCTCCATCGTCGATATGACGCCGCCGAGGGCGAACCAAAGGTCCGGGTCGCCGAACCAATAGTAGTGGTGGCCAACGCCAATGATTCCGCTGAACATCGCCAGGCTCGCGGTCAAATACGCCGCGCGCAGGGCCTTGCGCTTAGGCGCCAGACCGAGCGTCGTCACGACATAGGCCATCGCCGCGGCGGCAAAGAACTCGAAGATGCCCTCGACCCAGGTGTGCACCACCCACCAGCGCCAGAAGTCGGCGATCGTCAGATGGGTCGAAGGCGTGTAGAAGAGCCCGAATCCAAAGAACGACACGATAGCGATCGCCGAATAGGTATAGAACGGCACGGTTCCCCATCGGTCCTGGCCGCGACCGAAATTCGGTTTGACCGCGCGCGCGACGATTCCCAGCCAAATGATGAGGCCAACGAACAGCAGGATCTGCCACAGGCGCCCCAGTTCGAGGAATTCCCAGCCCTGGTGACCGAGCCAGAACCAGGCGTCACCGACGGCACCTTTCACACCCATCGCCGTTCCCGTAAGACTGCCGACGACGACGATGAAAACCGCGACGAACAGGACATCAACCAGCAGACCTTGCCGGCGCGGTTCTTTCTTTCCGGCGATCGGCGCCAGGTAGAGCGCGGCGCCGACCCAGGCGGTCGCCACCCAGAAGACCGCGAGCTGCAGGTGCCAAGACTTCGGCCAGTTGTACGGAATCCACTGCGGAATCTTGTCGAAGCCATAGAACTCGCCGGGATGCACCGTGTAGTGGGCCATCAATCCGCCCTGCAACAGCTGCAACACGAACAACAACATGACGACGAGGAAATACTTGGCCGTCTTGCGTTGACTCGCACTGATCGGCAGGTCGATTAGTTTTTCCCCCATGTGCTGGTCGAGTTGAACCGCCGAACTTTCCCGATCGAAATCGCCTTTGAAGAAAAGCACCAAGGCGCCGCCCATCGCGGCCATCATCGCGAGCAGTGAAACGACCGTCCAGGTGACGGCCTGCGGCGCGACGTCGTTGCCAACACTGCGGTCCGGCGGCCAGTTATTGGTGTAGGTAAGGTTCTTGTTCGGCCGCAGCGTGCCCGCCGCCCAGGCAGTCCAATAGAAAAAATCGGCGAGCTGCCGGCGCTCGGTTGCATCGACAACGACGCGGGGATTGATCACCGTGGCCCGATCACCGGCGTAAAACACGCGGTCCCAGTGCTTGCGAATCTCGCCGAGGGCATAGGCCTGCGCGGCGTTCATCGTCAGTTCCTGGCTTGCGGGATCCGTGCGGTGATGCTTGATCTCGTCGATGACCCGCAAATCCAACGCGCGTTGCCGGCTCGCATCGAGTTCGGCGTAGGAAACGCCGCGTTCCTGGCGGGCATAGAAATCACGCATGTACTGGCCCAAGCGATGCAAGGTAGTCGCGCTGTAGTCGTTACCGCGGTAGGTGCCGTGGCCCCACACCGACCCGTTGTCCATCAAGCCGTACTTCTGCCACACCTTCTGGCCTGCCTTGACATCCGTCCCGCTGCTCAGGACGGCACCGTCGGCCGATACGATACGGCTGAAGTACGGCGGCGCGGCTTCGAAGGTGTACCAACCACCAACCAAAGTGATCAGCATCGCGCCGAACAGCGAAAACAAGAACAAGGCCTTCAGGCTTCTCGATATCACGTTCCTTCTCCTTTGGACTGCTGGCCGACGAGATCGGCCAGCGTTGAGGTTTCGAGCATCCGAAGATAGGCGTCGCGCACGCACGCCCAACGGTCGTGGAGCGGGCAAGGCGCGTCGTCCGAGCACACGCTCTGGCCCATGAAGCAACCGGACCAGCGGCTAACGTGATCGATCGGCTCGACGATTTCCCAAAGCGAAATTTCGCTCGCCCGACGCGCCAGGCGGAACCCGCCGCCTAGCCCCTTTTGGGAGTGCACGATGCCGGCCGCCGCCAAGGCTTGCAGAAGCTTTCCCAGGTAGTTCGGCGGCGCGCCAATATGCTCGGCGATGGCCGCGCTGCCGCGGAAGCCGTCTGGCGGTAGGCCGGCCAATTCGATCATCGCCTTGACGGCGTGGGTCGCGGTTTTCGACAGCACTAGAGGAATACCCGGAGAGCTAATCCTATAATCACACGTGAATATCTGATTTCGGATTCTCATTCAACGCCCTTCAGCTGATAATGCCCACCCGAGCGGGTATTTCTCCAATTTTTCTCTTGAGTAAGCCTTCAGGATTCGATATCGGTGACACGTTCGGGAAGAGACACATGGCAACCGTCACCATCCCACGGTATCGAGACAACGGCGACGCTCATCCGAGCAACGCCGAGGACGTAGCCAGGCTGCTGGCACTCACCACTGTCGCAGCGCTTGGGTTTGTACTGGTGGGGATCGTCGTGCTGGAATTTCTGGGCGTTCTTCCGCCACGCATCTTCACGATTGCCGCGGTCTCTTTCGCAGTTTTCGCGGCGGTCGTC
>CAZJCO010000180.1:0-6370 GCA_964544375.1 uncultured Myxococcales bacterium | reverse complement strand
TCTGTAAGGCATCGCTCACCCCTATCATGAGTGGCCACATGTCTGTCTTCAGCATCGCGCGGCACGCATCTTACGACCTTGCGCCAAGCAGTTCGTGCACAGGCAACTCGATCGACTTGGAACGCCTATGCAAAGCCAACTTCTGTGTCGGGCTTCACGGGTAGCGTCACCGTCCCTGGCGGGGCGGGCTATGCAGGCGGGCAAGCAGGGCGCGGCGCCGCTGACGGCGCAGATATATCGCTCTCGGCCGTGCGGCAGATCGTCGTTGCCAGCGGCGGGCAGATCATCAGTAACGGGGCGCCGCCGGACGGCTATGGTGGCCTCATCGACCTGGACGCGACAGGAGATATTGCCGTCGCTGGGAGCATCGTCGGGCGCGCTCGCGGCGCGCAGGGGCTGGGCGGGAGCATTACGATCGAAGGTTGCGGTGTCAGTCTCGAATCGGGCGCGAAGGTGTGGAACACGGGTTCGACAGGCGACAATAGCCTGGTGGGCCACGACTTCGTCACGACACGCGCGGGAAGTTCGATGACGGCCGACTCGGCCGACGGATCCAACAGCGTGAGCTATCGACGAGCCGACAAACCGCCGACACTGGCCGGCACGATCACGCCGGCTGCGGGCGTTTTCCTCGACATCACCCTTGCGCCCTGCGCCACCTGCGGCAACGGCCGCCTCGAAGCGGGCGAGACCTGCGACGACGGCGGTACGGTCGCGGGAGACGGCTGCAGCGCCGACTGCCAACTGGAGTCTTGTGTCAGCCAAACGCCAGGCTACCCCGCGGTCCCGTTGTGCGACGACGGTAAAAATTGCACGGACGACGCCTGCAATACCGCCAGCGGCAATTGCGAGCATGCGGTGGCTTGCGATGATGGCATCGCTTGTACGGCGGATAGCTGCGACGCGGGCGGGTCTTGTTCCAGCGCCCCCAACGACGGCGCCTGCAGTGACGGCAACGTTTGTACGGACGACAGCTGCAGTCCGATCAGCGGCTGCGTGTCCACGCCGAACACGGTGCCCTGCGACGACGGCCTGTCGTGCACGGCCTCCGACGTGTGCGGCGGCGGTACCTGCGCAGGTACTTCTTCGTGCGCGCCCGGCTTCGTCTGCGATCCGGTGCAGGACCGTTGCCTGAACCCGGGAACGACGACTACCACGACGCTTGCGCCGGCGGGCTGCGGCAACGGCATCGTCGAAGCGGCGGAAGAGTGTGACGACGGCAATCCGGCCTGGCAGTCGGGGCAGTTCTGCAACGGCAACTGCTCGATCGTGGCGTGCGGCGACCCCGACGATTCCGGGTCGACGACGGCCAGCGACGCTCTGTTCGTTCTGCGCGTGGCGGTTGGCGCCGGCAGCTGCGATGCCTGCTTGTGCAACGTCGACAGCAACGTCAGTGGACCGCCGGTGACCGCGAGCGACGCGCTGCGCCTGTTGCGAGCGGCCGTCGGCCAGCCGATTGCGCTTACCTGCCCGGCCTGTACCTGAGGCGCCGCCCGAGCTACGAGAGCGGCGGCGCTTCGAGACGCTTGAGCGAGCGCATCAGCTTGGCCATCTCGACGAAGTCCGACAGGCCGTTGCCGGTGAAGGCTCCGCCCATGTTGGCGACGATGAAATGCCGGCAGCCGCTAGCGGCCAAGGGTTCGACCTCGCGAAAGATGTCGCCGGCCCTCCCCATATAAAAGAGGTGCTCGAGAAGTTGCGGATTGAGTCGTTCGCGTGCCAAGCCGACCTGCTCCGGGGTGGTTCGAGAGGGGACGATCTCGAGGAAACCGCCGAAATCCTCTCCCAACGGATGCTCGAGCCCGCACTGGCTCCAGACCGCCGGCGGCAATCCCATCGCCATGTAGGCGCAGTACTCGTTGCCCAAAGCCTTTTCGAGAATCCAGTCTTTGCTCGGCCCGAACGCGACGAGCAGCGTTTGGCAGGGGGTGAATTCGCTAAAGGTGCGGCCGGCCTCGGCCGCACCTTTACGAATCCGTTCGAGGCGAGCAGCATACTCTGCACCGTCGATTTTCTGGCCCGGTAGCCAACCGTCCGCGTAGCGTCCGCACATACGCAGCATGCGGGGAAAGTGCGCGCCGATGAAGAGCCGCGGCCGCCGTCCTTTGTAGAGCGGTAGATCGAAGACGGCGTCGCGCAGAGTCCAGAAACGCCCCTCGTAGTCGACCGGCTTGCCGCCACTTGACCACAGCATGTCGATGATCTTGATCGCCTCTTCGAGACGGCCGACGCGCTTGTCGCAGGGCAGGCCGTAGGGTTCGGTGTTCTCGCGCAGGCCGTTACCGATGCCGAGGACCGCACGTCCTTTCGAAATGTGATCGAGCGTGACGAAGGTCTGCGCTAGCGACATCGGATGGCGACGGATCGGCTCGGTGACGGAGGTGCCGATCCAGGGTTTTCTGAAGGAGCGGGCCGTCAAGGTCAGTACAGGAATCGGGTCGAACAGCGCGTCCATCGAGTGCAGCACTTTGGCTGCCGGCACGACGTCGGGCGTCCACATCCACTTCGGTGCAAATCCCATGAAGTGATCGGGAACCCAGATCGCGCTGGCGCCGAGGGTGCGTGCGACGCGAATTCCCATTTTCGATATCCACAGGGGATGCAGACAACCGTCTTGATATCCTACGGTGACTCGTGGCATGTCCTACGCTCGCTCCTTCCCTGAGGTTGTTACCCGAAACTGCCGTGCCGGCCGGCTCCCTTGGCAAACCGCGCGGCACCTTCGAGCGTTTCGCCGGAGGCAATCGTCTCCGAACCAAGATCGGTCTCGTGGGCTATTGCGATGCGCTCTTCCAAGCCCCACTGTTCGATGGCCGAATGGCGGTCGCTTCGCAAACAAGCTTGCGGAAAACGGCACAGCTCGGAGGCGAGCGTGACGGAAGCGGCGAGCGCCTCGCCGGCCTCGACCACACGGTTGGCGAGGCCGATCGAGAGGGCTTCATCGGCGCCGACCGGCCGGCCGGTAAGAATCAAATCCATCGCTCGGCTGTGGCCGATCAGTCGCGGCAGGCGAACCGTTCCTCCGTCGACCAAGGGGACGCCCCAACGCCGGCAGAAGACACCGAAGACGGCGGTTTTCGACGCGACGCGGAGATCGCACCAAAGCGCCAACTCCAGCCCGCCAGCGACGGCGTGGCCCTCGACCGCCGCAATCACGGGTTTGGAAAGCCTGAGCCGGGTCGGTCCCATCGGGCCGTCGCCGTCTCGCGTCACTCGGTTGCCGACTCCTGCCGCGACTGCTTTGAGATCCGCTCCTGCGCAGAAGTATCCGTGACTTCCCGTAAGTACCGCGGTGGCTAGCTCCGCGTCTTGGTCGAAGTTGCGCAACGCCGAACAGAGCGCTTCAGCGGTCGGCCGGTCGACGGCGTTGCGCACCTCGGGCCGATCGATGGTGATGACCGCGACCGGCCCGCGCTTTTCGTACAGTACCGTCTTCATGATGGACTTCCTCTCTGCCGCGTTTCGCTGGTGTCGCGTAACGATGAAGACAGTGCCGCGACGACGCAAGCGAGCGCGTTTTGCCGCGGGCTAGGCGGGCAAGAGTTCGTCCAGGCCGGCAACGCAATAGTCCGCAAGTGCCGGCCACTGGGGATCCTGACCGTCGCGTAGCAGCCGTGCCGTGGCGATCCCCGCATTGCGTCCGGTCTCGTCGATGTCGATGCGATGGTTGCCGACGATGATCGCCGTCGACGCCGGTAGCGCCCGGGCTCGCGCGTCTTGGCGGTGCGTAGGGTTGGCTTTGCGGTTTGCTTGCGAGAGTGTGCAGTACGCGGCACTCCTCCCCCCTGAATGGGTGATTTCCTCCTCAGTTGGGGTTTCTAGCCGGCGCAAAACGGCATAACTTTGTTGCGTAGGACCCGGCCTGGTTTCGTGCCCGCTGTCCGGTAAAGCTCCCTCGATGAGGATGGAAATGCGTTTCAAGCAGTTGGTTTTCTTGGTTTTTTGCGCCTTTTTTCTCGGATGGGCGCCGGCCGCGAGAGCGGCCTGCGGCGATTCGGTGTCGGGCCAGCGCGTGGCCTGCCGTTGTGGCGACGTGGTCGTGAGCGATGTCCGGCTGCGCGCCGACGATCCCGTGATCTTGGGTGCCTGTGTCTTCGACGGCCTTACCGTGCGGCCGCCGGCCGGTAGCACGGGCCTTACGGTTGACCTCGACGGTCTTACGCTGCGCGGGAGCGGCCGCGGGACGGGACTGCGGGTTCTGGGTTCGGGCGCCGTGGTCGTGCGCGGAGGCAAAGGAACGGTTCGCGGTCGCATTGTCGGCTTTGGTGTCGGACTGAAGGCAGCCGGTACGCGCGCGCTCAGCTCGGTAAGCAACCTCATCGTCGAAGACAACGCCCGTCAAGGAATATTCGTTCGCGATCGCGATAGCCTCCTGTCGGGCGTTCTTGCGCGACGTAACGGTGCGGACGGCGTACGTGTTTCGGGACGCAACGCGCGGCTTCATCGAGTCGAGGCAACGAACAACGGTGGGGCCGGTGTCGTTACGAGCCGATACGGCAGCGGTCGGGGTATCACTGCCAGCGGCAACGCTTCGGTGCAGGTTCGCAGCGGTGGTAGCTTGGAGGAGGCGCAACGATGAAACGAGCGATTCTGACGCCCGTCGTCTGCGCGGTGCTGCTCCTTCCCGCGGCTTCGGCGCGTGCCATCATCACCAACGTGAGCAGCGCGGACCAAATCTGCGCGCCGACGGCAGATCCCTGTGTCATCGATCAGGAGGTCGTCGTCGACGACGGGGCGACCTTGGATTTTGGGCACCGGACGGTAGTGATTGCCACCGGCGGGTTGCTCAATACAGGAACCGGGTTGGTCACGGTGCTATGCGGGGAGTTCGACGTCACCGTCGGCAATGCGTTGGCAGTCAAGGCTCGCGGGCCGAACGGCCAGGGAGGGGCCGACGGGGGACTTCTCGAGATCCAAGCGCGAAGGCAGTGTTCGCTCGACTCGGCGCGTATTTGCCTCGGTAGTGCGGATTGCCAACTGGGGACTTGTACCTCGCGATTCTGCAGTAGCGGTGCGAGCCGCGTGTGTGCGGCGGACGGTGACTGTCAGCTTGGCGTTTGCGGAGCGGGCAACGCGTGTACCGGCGATCCGACGCGCGGATGCGCGATCGATGCGGACTGTCAATTGGGAACTTGCAGCGTCCTCACCTGTTCCGGGAATCGGACTCGACAGTGTGCCAGCAATGCCGACTGCAATATGGGATTGTGCTCTTTGGGCAACGGCATCATTGATATCGACGGCACCGTTCGCGCCGACGGCGCAGTTCCGGGATCCGTGACCCTGATCGCGGCCCAGGACGTTGCCGTGAGGCAGAGCATTAATATTGCCGGAACCAACTCGGACAGCGACGGCGGGTCGTTCGACGTCCAAGCCGGCGACGGTACGATTCTAATTGCCGGAAACGTGTCGGTTACCTCCGGCGGCGCCGGTGGTGGCGGCGACGTGTCGCTTTTGGCCGGTACCGACGTAACGATTCAGTCGCCGATTGATGCAACAGGCGGAGATTTCGACGGCGGGCTCATTGAAATCGACGCTGCTCAGGATGTCCTCGCGACGGCGCCGATTCTTGCCAATTCGACTGCCGGCGGAGGCTTCGGCGGAGACGTCCTCATAAGCGGCGGACGTGATCTCGCGCTCACTGGTGCGTCCGAGGTCGGTGCCGATGGGCATCGCTCGACGCTCGACGGCTTCGGCGGAGACGGCGGTTCGGTCGAACTCGATGCCACAAGGAACCTGGCCGTCGGAGCAGCTTCGTCGGTACACGCGAAAGGGGCCGCGCCCGACGGATTCGGTGGAGACATTTCCGTCGTTGCAGCCGACACTCTAACGCTCGACGGTGAAGTCCAGGCGCGCACCGGTGGCCAGCAGGGCAGCGGCGGTAGCGTTGATCTCGAGGGTACCGCAACCTTCCAAATGGGCGCGGCCGCGACCGTCGACGTTACCGGCAGTGCCGCTGGCGGTGGCGACGCGACGCTGTCGAGCGACGGCGATCTTGTCGTCGGCGGGGCCATCGACAGTTCCGCAAGCAACGGCGGCAACGCCGGGGGGATCTCCTTTAGTTCCGGCGGCAATATCAGCGTATCCGCGACGATACGAAACGGCGGAGTTGGAGGTCAGGTGCTCAACTTTGCCGGTGTCATCGACTTCGAAGGTTGCGACGTTACCTTCGCGGTTCCCGCGGTCGTGGACAATCGTTCGTCGTCCGGGAGAAATATCATCACAGCCCACGAGCAGGCGACCGTCTCCAGCGGCGTGCAACTGACCGCGAACGCGACGACCGGCTCCAACGAACTCGTCTGTCGAGGCCAGAACAAGGCGCCGACACGCACGCGTGGCGGGTGGCCATCGTCAACCGGGATTTCGCCGATGC
>CAZJCO010000179.1:0-6381 GCA_964544375.1 uncultured Myxococcales bacterium | reverse complement strand
GGTACCGCCGCCGAGGTCACGCCGATTCGTTCTCTCGATGATCGCACCATCGGGCGGGGCAAGCCCGGGCCGATCACCCAGCGTCTGCAGCAGGACTACTTCGCCGTGATCAAAGGTGAGCGCGGCGGACACGAGGACTGGCTGACCTACTTGTGATTGCATGAGCCGCTACCGGCAGGGGATTACGATGCCGTCGGGTTTGAGCATCGGTCCGTCCGGGCCGGTGCCGCCGGCGGTCAAAGGCCTGATTGCGGCCAACGTGGCCGTCTACCTTTTGCAGCACTTCATGCCGGCCGGAGCGATGATCGCCTGGTTCGCCCTGATTCCAACCAGAGTGTTGGGGCAAGCCGAGCTCTGGCGCCTTTTCAGCTATCAGTTCCTCCACGGCGGGATCATGCACCTGGCGATCAACATGCTGATGCTGTGGATGTTCGGTGCCGAACTCGAGCAACGGTGGGGTCGGCGTTTCTTCCTCAAATATTATTTTCTCTGTGCCGTCGGCGGAGGCCTGACCTACGCTCTGGTGCGTTCGGGCAGTTGGATCCCGAGCGTGGGCGCATCGGGTGCCATCTATGGCATTCTTCTAGCCTACGGCATGTGGTTTCCCAACCGTATCGTTCTGCTCGCCTTTCTGTTTCCCCTGCGCGTGCGCCACGTGATCGTTTTTCTGATCGCGCTCGAACTGCTGCAGGCGATCGAGTCGACCGGTGCGGGGATCGCCTACGCGGCGCATCTTGGCGGCATGGGGTTCGGCTACGTGTATCTCCGCTGGTGGAGCGGCGGAGGACTTGGGCTGGGCTCCGTGCCTAGTTGGCACGACTTGCGGCGGGCCTATTTCCGCTGGAAACTCAGGCGCTTACAGAAAAAACGCTTGGGTAATTCCTCGGGGGGATCGAGAACCTATCACTGAACGAACGTTGCCGAGGCCGTCCGGGAAACGACGCGGACTTTCGGCCGCGTCAGGCGTCCGGGAACAACCATCCAAGCAACACGAACCCCACTACCAAACAGAGCGATTCAACCACGGCGAAACCCTTTTTCCTTTGCCGGCGGAATAGCCAGCTTCGACGACCGTTTTGACACCAGTAGACCCCAGCGGTCAATCCCCCAATCGGGTAAAAAGAGCCGTAACACCCTATTTTTATTGCTTAATCAGGGTTGCGCGCTACTAAGTGAGGGAAACTACTGAGACGCACTGCGGCAAACGGTCGCCCCTTGTGCGTTGGCGAGGGCGATAAGATGCCCTGATGGAGCCTTGGAGTCGGCCGTTTACGGGGGGCCTCGACAGCCCCCGCGACATCGCATATTAGGGACGACATGCTTGCCGAAGAAACTCGAGTCATTGTCCGCTCGGGAGCGAGTCTTTTTTGTCGCCGCTGGCGACCTTCGGGGTCGCCGCGGGCAGCCCTGCTGCTGGTTCACGGACTCAGCGAACACAGCGGCCGCTACCGCCACGTCGGCGAATTCCTGGCCGGCCATGGCCTCGACGTCTTCGCCTACGACCAGCGCGGCCACGGCCGCTCCAGCGGAGAAACCGGCTGGGTCGAACACTTTTCGGACTTTCTCGACGACCTCGACGGTGTCCACCGCTGGCTGCTCGAACGCACCGCCGGCCTGCCGCTCTTTCTGCTGGGTCACTCGATGGGCGGTCTGATCGTGACCGCCTACGTGCTCGACAAGCCGCTGGCGCCCGACTACTTGATTCTGTCGGGGCCGGCGATCGTACCGATTCTCGACCCTGGCGACCGGACGATCGATCCGACGCGATTGAGCCGGGATCCCGCCGTCTGGAAGGCCTACATGGAAGATCCGCTGGTGCTGCGCGAGCGGGTCACCGACGAACTGTTCGAGCGCTTGGCCGACGGACTGGCGCGGCTGCCGGGACGAGCGGCCGAAATCCGAATGCCGTGGTTGCTGATCCACGGCGGCGACGACCGACTGTGCAGCGCCGAAGGAGCACGGGACTACCTAGCGTCGTCGTCCTCGAGCGATCGGACCGTTCGGATCTACCAAGGCGGGCGTCACGAGATGCTCAACGAGACCAATCGCGGAGAGGTGCTGACGGATCTTTGGCAGTGGATTGCTCGGCATTTGGATTCACGCGATCGCTCCGAAGTCGGCGAACGACCCGCACGCGACGCCGATTCTTGTTAGACTGTTGTCGGGTTGACGGCGATGACGAAGGAACGGGTTTTGTTTATCATCGGCTCCCCACGTTCCGGGTCGACCTTGCTTGCCCGGATGGTCGGGGCCCATTCGTTGATCTACACTCGCGGCGAGCCGCACATGCTCACGCCGCTTGCGCATCTCGGTTACTACGCCAAGGTCGACAAGGCTCCCTACGATGCGATCCTCGCGGCCGAGTCGATTCGCGAATACGTTTCTGACCTGCCCGGCGGAGAGCAGGACTACATCGACGCTTGCCGCGCTTACACGGACACGCTTTATCATCGACTGCTCGACGCGCAGCCGGGCCATGAGTATTTTCTCGATAAGACGCCTGCCTACGCGTTGGTGCTCGACTTCATCGCCAAGATCTATCCGCAGGCCAAGTACATCGTGCTGACTCGGCATCCGTTGGCGATCTTCAGTTCCTACGCAGAGTCGTTCTTCGACAGCGACTACCAAGCGGCGCACGATTACAACCCGATCGTTGAGCGTTACGTCCCTGCCATCGCCAAGTTCTTACGCGAGCGCCGAGTACCGATCCATCACGTGATCTACGAGCAGTTGGTTGTGGATCCGGAAACCCATTTGGGCGAGATCTTCGGCTTCCTCGGTATTCCCAACGAGCCGCAGGCGGCCAACTACGGCGAACAGGACTACCAGCAAAAGGGCTTGGGCGATCCGATCGGCGTTGGCCAGCACAAACGGCCAACGACCGCTTCGATCGACAAATGGGCGGTCGAGATCGCCTCGAACCCGGCGCGGCTGGAACTGTGCCGCAAGATCATCGCGAGCCTGGATCCCGCCGACCTGGAAATCTGGGGGCATCCCGTAGAGACGATCTGGCAACCGCTCGAACGCGCCGGTGCCGGCGCCGCCAAGCCCAAACGCAAGAAACTCGATCGTTATCGCCTGGAGCGCAAGGCAATCGTACGGCTACGGGCGATCGTCGCGCGGCATGCGGCAGTGAGGAGACTACTCGAGCGCCTGCGGTTAGGCGCCGACGTCCTCCTGCGCGAGTAGCACCCGCTTGCTTTTCCGCCTCCCAGGCCTACCGTAAAATCGACATCGGGCGTTTCCCCGCGAGGCCAAGGAGGTGCGGCCATGCCAGTGGAAAAGCTCAAGCGGTTCCTTGACGACAAGCAGGTCAAGTACGTCGTCATTCGTCATTCCCCCGCCTTTACTGCCCAAGAAGTTGCTGCCTCGGCGCATGTTCCCGGAAGAGAACTGGCCAAGACGGTGTTGGTCAAACTCGACGGCCGTCTGGCGATGGCGGTCCTGCCGGCTTCGTACCACGTTGATTTCGCGTTACTGCGTGGAGCCGCGGGCGTAGACAAAGCCGAACTCGCGAGCGAAGACGAATTTCGCGACGCGTTCCCCGGCTGCGAGGTCGGCGCAATGCCTCCTTTTGGCAACTTGTTCGACATGCCGGTCTACGCCGACGAGAGCCTGCGTGAAGACGAAGAGATCGCGTTTAGTGCGGGAAGCCACGCTGAGCTGATCCGTTTGCTCTACGCGGACTTTGCGCGCTGGAGCGGGGCGCAGACTTGCAGGATCTCGACCGCCTACGACCGTCCGTGAGCGCGCGTGTCAGCTGAGGAGGCCGGGGAATCGCGCCTGACAGATCGCCAGCAGGCTCTTGAGCGCGGCTGACGGAGTCTCTCCGGCGCGGCGGATCAATCCCCAGGCGCGAAAAAGTCCGCCGCCGGCAAGGGGCCGTGCGACAAGCCGCTTGTCAGCGACTTCATTCTTGACCGTCCAGCTTGCCACGGCCGAGACTCCCAGCCCTTCGGCGACCATTCGCTTGACCGCCTCGAGGTCGTCGATCTCCATCGCCAGTTTGGGGAAGACCCCACTTTCGAGCAGGAAGCGTTCGAGAATACGGAAGGTCTGGCTCACGCGGTCGTAGACGATCAGGCGCTGCTCAGAAAAATCTTCGGCGCGCACGCGGTCGAGTCCGCTCCAGGGGTGACCGGGAGGTGCGATCGCGACGAGTTCGTCTCTGCCGACTTCGCCGGCAACCAGCGCGCGTTCGGTAATCGGCAGGATGACAATGCCCAGATCGACGCGACCCTCGACCGTTCGTTGCACGGTCTGTGCGCTGTAGCCCGACAGCACCTGGACCTCGATGCGTCCGAAGCGTTCGGAGAACTCCTGCAGCAGGGGCGGTAGTACGTGATGGCAAATCGTTCCGCCGGCACCGATGGTGATGCGGCCGCGCCCCATCGTTTCGAAATCCGACACCGCCGCTCTTGCCTCTTCGAGCTTGGCCAGAATTTGCCTCGCGTAGGGGAGCAGCTGGTCGCCGGCCTGGGTCAGCGCGACGCGCCGCGAGTGGCGGTAAAACAGCGGCGCCGCAAGCTCTTCCTCTAGTCTGCGAATCTGCTGGCTGACCGCCGGCTGACTGATGCCGAGGCGGCGTCCCGCAGCGGTGAAGCTGCTGCTCTCGGCGACGGCAAGAAAACCGCGAAGGTCGCGAGTATCCATAAATAAGTATGATGGTAGCGATTCAGTTTATAATCAATCTTACGTTCGTTGACACTGCCTGCGAGTTGGGCAGCCGCTGCTGCCTTATTGTGCCTCAACGAATGCCCATTCAAGCGTGCAGTCCTAAAAGTCGGGAAATCCAACCATCGCCGCGGTGGCACCGTTCCTGCTTATCTAGAGAGCGGTATCAATAGGATATGGTTATTGATTATGGAGGAAATCGAAATGGGACGACATAGGACGATCCGAAAGACGTTCGGCAGGCTCGGCATGGCGATGCTGATCGTGCTCTCCTCGGTTGCTTTGGCGCTGGCCGAAGACGGCGTTTCCGTCGAGATGTTCACCGTCAGCAACCTCTGGATGATGGTCGCAGCCGGACTCGTGTTCATCATGCACCTGGGATTTGCGACGCTCGAGTCGGGACTGACGCGGGCCAAGAACACGACGAACATCTTGTTCAAGAACACCTTCATCGTCTGCGCGGGAATCCTTACCTACGCACTCGTCGGCTTTAACCTGATGTATCCGGGCGAGTTCAACGGCGTCTTCGGCTTCTCCGGATTCGGTCTGGCCCCGGGCGCCGACGGGCTCTCGGTGGCCTACAACCCGGGTTACACCTATTGGACCGATTTTCTGTTCCAAGCGATGTTCGCAGCGACCGCCGCCACGATCGTCTCGGGCGCGGTTGCCGAGCGCATCAAGCTCGGCCCGTTCATGGTGTTTGCAACCCTCTTCGTCGCTCTGGTCTATCCCTGGGTCGGTTCATGGAAGTGGGGTGGCGGCTGGCTCGACGAACTCGGTTTCTACGACTTTGCCGGTTCGACGTTGGTGCACTCGGTCGGCGGTTGGGGTGCGTTGGCGGGCGCTCTGGTGCTGGGGCCGCGCCTCGGCAAGTACCGGAAGAACGGCCAGATCGTACCGATTCCCGGACACAGCCTACCGCTGGCGACGATCGGCGTGTTTCTCCTGTGGCTGGGGTGGTTCGGTTTCAACGGCGGTTCGGTCTTGAGCGCAGATCCGGCTGCCGTTTCGCTGACGCTGGTAACCACCTGCCTGGCGGCAGCCGCCGGTTGTATCGGCGCGATGATCACGTCGTGGTTGATCGCCAAAAAGCCGGACCTTTCGATGACGCTCAACGGCATTCTTGCGGGCTTGGTTGGGATTACCGCGGGTGCAGATCAAATGGCGATGACCTCGTCGATCTTGGTTGGCCTGATTGCCGGCGTGATCGTCGTCTACTCGGTGATCTTCATCGACCGCATCAAGGTCGACGATCCCGTGGGTGCGATCTCCGTGCATCTGGTCTGCGGCATCTGGGGTACGCTTGCCGTCGGCATCTTCGGCGAGATGGCCGGCCTCGAGCAACTGCTTCATCAGGCGATCGGCATTGCGGCTTACGGTGCCGCAAGTTTCGCATCGGCGATACTGCTCTTCTTTGCGATTGGCGCGACCATGGGTCTGCGCGTGAGTGCCGACGAAGAACTCGAGGGGCTCGACGCCGGCGAACACGGCATGCACGCCTATCCCGACTTCCGCGTGGTGACGATCGGCGGTGGTCATCCGGTGACGCTCTCGGCGGCCTCGGCGGCGGAGCAATTTGCCGCGGCACCGGAATACAGCAACGCGCCGTCCTGACGGGGCCCTTGACGCGGCCAAGGAGGGCTTGGTCCCCCCTCCTTTACCTACCGCGGACGGGCTCCGCTAGGGAGGCTCGCCGGCCGGTCCCCG
>CAZJCO010000178.1:0-6386 GCA_964544375.1 uncultured Myxococcales bacterium | reverse complement strand
TCGGAGAGCGCCATACGGCAGGCGCGCGCGTCAGCGGGCGCCTTTCTCTCACGCCTGGTCGGCCGCCTCGCTCGCCGGGCCTCTCGCCGGCAGAGCGACGATGATTCGCGCCCCGCTGCCCTCGTCGCGTGCCAGCGCGATGGTCCCCTCGGGGCGCTCGCAGGCGAGCCGGCAAAACGGCAGGCCGAGTCCCGTATCGAGATAGGCCCCCTCGCTGCGCAGTCCCTCCGCACCGGGGTTTTCGAACAAACGCTTAGCGAGGCGTGCCGGGATGCCCGGCCCTTCGTCGGCTACTTCGATGATACAGCGTCCGTCGGCGCCACGGCAGACCACCGTGACCTGACCGCCGGTAGGCGTGTGACGAAACGCGTTGACCAACAGGTTCGAAACGATGCGCCGCACCAGCATCTTGTCGAGCGTGGCAACCGGCACCTGGGCGTGTCCCTCCAGGTTGACGTGGTGACCGGTCTGCTGGGCAAAGGGACTGAGTTGCTCGATGCACGAACGAACCACTTCGGCCACATCGAAGGCTTCGTGGCGCACCGGGATCTCCCCCTGAGACATGCGCGCGACGGTAAGAATGTTGTCGATGATCTGCAGCACGTGGCTTCCACTGGTCTCGATCAGCGCGAACTGCCTGCCCGGCGGAAGCTCGACATCAGAATAGCGCCGAAGCCCGACCCGCGCCGTCGCCATCATCGCGGTTACCGGGCTACGGATGTCGTGTACCACCATGCTGAGAAGTTCTTCCCGGCGCGACTCGGCTCGGTCGCGCTCCTCGAGCGCGTCGGTAGCCCGCTGGGCCTCGAGCTCGTGCGCCTCGGCCAGCGAGCGTTCGACGAAGCCACCAAAGATGTAGGCTTCCATCGCCAGCTCGATGTCGAATAGAACGATCTTCGACACGGCCGCCAGATAGGCCTCGAGCTTGTCCGGCTGTGATGAGAACGCCCCGATCACACTCGACTGCAACGCCGCAAGCTGCAGCCGGTGGGCACCGAGGTACCAGCGGGGCGGCAGATTGATCCGTGCGTGCGCCATGCCTACGCGAAGCCGACTTTCGACGTATTCGGAATCGTAACGGCCGCGACAGAACTCCAAGAAGTGCCGACGCTGCACGGTCTTGAGCTTGTCGACCAGATCGGAGTCTTCGAGATAGCGCGCCGTCTCTTCGAAGGACTTCAGATAGTTGTAAAACTGGTCAACGACCTCGTCGGCGATACTCTCGAACAATCCGCGGAGTTCGACCAGCCGTCCGGCATCCTCGGAAGAAAAGCCGAGGAAGGCCAAGCGCCTCTCGCGGTCTGCCTCGTCGATGCCGAGTCGGCGGCACAGGGATAGCTCGGCGCGCACGTCCCCATCGTTGGCAACGCAGCGTGCCGGTGTCAATCGCCGGCGCCTCGGCGGTTGTGGCTGCCGCGCCGGGGCTCTAGAGTACGGCGGTAATGGCAGCTTCCGTTCTCGTCGTCGACGACGAACCGGCCAGCCGAGAAAGCCTGGCCGACGTACTGAAAGAGGAAGGCTACGAGCTCGCTTCGGCCGCCTCGGGCGAGGAAGCGCTCGGCCTTCTCGACCAGGCCGAGTTCGACTTGGTCATCACCGACCTGCGCATGCCGGGAATCGACGGCGTCACCCTGCTGCGAGAGGTCCGGCGGCGCTGCCCGCAGACGCTCGTCATCCTGATTACCGCCCACGCCAGCGTCGAGACGGCGGTCGAGGCTCTGCGCGAGGGCGCTCACGACTACATGATCAAGCCGCTCGTCTACGACGACGTGCTGGGCAAGATCGCGCGCCTTCTCGAACGCCGGGAGATGGCGTGGCAGATCCAGCACCTCAGACGCCAAGTCGAGTCGCGCTACGACTTCGAAAACCTGATCGGCGAGAGCCAGGCGATGCAAGCGATTGCCGGCATGATACGGAAGGTCGCGCCGACCAACTCGACCGTCTTGATCACCGGCGAAAGCGGCGTCGGCAAGGAAGTCGTGGCGCGCGCGCTCCATCGCGAAAGCCAGCGGCGCGACCGTATCTTCTTGCCGGTGAACTGCGGTGCGATTCCGGAAAACCTGCTCGAAAGCCAACTGTTCGGTCACATTCGCGGCGCTTTCACCGGTGCCGTCGCCAGTCAGGAGGGACTGTTCCAACGCGCCCGTGGCGGCACGGTCTTTCTCGATGAGATCGGCGAACTGCCGTTGTCGCTGCAGGTCAAACTACTGCGGGCAATCGAAGAGAAAGAAGTACTACCAGTCGGCGGCGCCGCTCCAGCCAAAGTCGACGTTCGCATCATCGCCGCGACGAACCGTGACCTCGAGCAGTGCTGCCAGGAAGGAAGCTTCCGTGAAGACCTCTACTACCGCTTGAACGTGTTCGGCATTCCGATTCCGCCGCTTCGAGAACGGCGCGAAGACATTCCGTTACTCGTCGAATTCCTGGTCCGACGTCACAACACCGAAATGAATCAGCACTTCAAAGGCGTCGAGAATGCCGCGATGAAAATTCTCATGGGGATGCCGTGGAAAGGAAACATCCGAGAACTCGACAACGTCATCGAACACGCGATGATCGTCGGCTCGGGAAATTGGATCACGGTCGACGACCTGCCGGCCCGCCTTGGCGCGGGAGAAAAAGGCGCGGACACGGCCCTCGGCGACGACCTCAAGAGTGCGCTTCGCCTCTACGAACGCAACCACATCGTCAACGTGCTCGGGCGTGTCGAGGGAGACAAACGGCGAGCAGCCGAGTTGCTGGGAATCAGTCTTTCTTCGCTTTATCGGAAAATCGACGAACTCGAGATCGCTTGCGGCTAGTGCAGCGACTTGCCGATCAGCATACCGCTGTCGTCGCGAACGACGACCAAGCGCGACATGCACGGTAGGCAAAACACGCGATCGCCGGGGTGCAGTTCGCTACCGGAACGGATGACGACCCGGCAGATCGGGCACAGCACCTCGTTGGGCGCCAACTCGTCGTTCTTGCCCAACCATTTGCGGTAGTACTTGCGGTAGCGTTTGGGTACCCGACGGTAGCCGCTGTCGGCGAGCTCGAAGGAACGCCGCAATTCGGGCACAGACGCCGAAGGGCTTTTCTGCAACAGGGGGTCTTTGGCGACAGTTGGGGCCACGCGATTGCTCCTCGTCTGAGCGTACCAGGAATTGTGCCACCGTGACAGCGCTATGCCAATGCCGAGCGGGACTCGAAATGCCTCGGCCAACCGGTTAGGAAGACAGTACGCGCCGGCCCTCGGCGCGCCCGCAGCAGAGAGCAAGCACGATGGCCGTGGCAAAAGAAAACAACGCGAAGAAAGAGCGCATCCAGACGCGCCTGCGCGAGGAGCGCATTCCCGAAGCCGTGTGGCCGGGCCAGTGGGGAGAAAAGAAAAAGCGACCGCGACAGGTCGCCTTCATGGACGTCAACCTGTGCTTTCCCTGCGGCAAGTGCCCGGAGTTCTGCCCCGTCGGTTGCATCGAGTACCTCGCCGAAGGCTCGCTCGAGCGACGCGGCCTGCAACCCGTTCAAGACCGCTTCGAAGAGTGCATCGGCTGCTACATCTGCGTCGAGGTCTGCAGTTTGCTCACCGATTACGACGCCGTGCGGATGTACGACACCGATCTCGTCGAAAGCACCCTCGGGGTGGAGATCGGCGATCGCCGGCCCGAGAACTCCCAGCCGGCGCGTCCTTACGAAGAGTATTTCTCGGAAGGCGGCGCACACTCGATTCGTCATCTCGGCAAGGGATCGCGCATTCGCGAACGAATCGCCAAAGAAGAACGAAAGCAGCTCGGTTTCGAGTGAGCCCGGGGTTCCTCAGCGCCGCCCGTCCTCACGCCGTCGGTCAGCCACGAGAGTTCTCGAGAACGTAGGCGAACAGCAGCGGCGCAACGATCGTGGCATCGGACTCGACAATGAACTTGGGCGTATCGACACCCAGTTTTTCCCAGGTAATTTTTTCATTTGGCACGGCCCCCGAATACGACCCGTAACTAGTCGTCGAATCGCTGATCTGACAGAAGTAGGCCCACAGCGGCGTCTCCGCTATGCGTAGGTCCTGGCGCAGCATCGGCACCACGCAGATGGGAAAGTCCCCGGCGATGCCGCCGCCGATCTGGAAGAATCCAATCGGCGCGCTGGCCGCCTGTTCGCGGTACCAAGCGGCAAGCGAGACCATGTAGTCGATGCCGCCTCGAACGGTCCCCGTGTTGGCAATCGTGCCACGGATACAGTGCGCCGCGTAGACGTTCCCCAGCGTCGAATCTTCCCATCCCGGCACGAACAGTGGCAGATCGCGCTCGCATGCCGCTACCAGCCAGCTGTCGGCAGAGTCGATCTGATAGCTGTCGTCGAGCACGCCGCTACGGATCACCCGGTAGAGGAACTCGTGCGGCAACGCCGACTCTCCGGCCTGATCGGCCCGCTGCCACTCCGCGATTACTTTGTGCTCGACACGGCGGAAGGCTTCTTCCTCGGGAATGCAGGTATCGGTCACGCGATTGAGATGCCGATCGAGCAGGGCCTGTTCGTCCTCGGGCGACAAGTCACGATAGTGCGGCACGCGCAGGTAGTGTTCGTGGGCCACCAGGTTGAATAGGTCCTCTTCGAGGTTGGCGCCGGTACAGCAAATCGCGTGCACCGTTCCGCGCCGGATCATTTCCGCCAGCGATAGACCGATCTCGCCAGTACTCATCGCGCCGGCCATTGCCAGGAACATCTTTCCGCCGCCGTCGAGCAAACGACAGTAGGCCTTGGCCGCGTCCATCAACGCGGCGGCATTGAAATGCCGGAAATGATGCTCGAGAAAGCCAGAGATGCTTTTGTTCTTCGTCACGAACCCGTCAGATCAAGCTAGATGCCAAGCTTGGCGAGTGTATCGGCGACGCGGCCAAGCACCTCGAACAGCGTTGGGTGGGAACTTTCGAAGCGCTTGCGGGCCTCACCGAGCGTTTCGATCAGAGAATCGCTTGCAGCGCTGCGCTCCTCCGGTGGCTTCTCTCGGGCATGGCCGATCAAGTCCTCGATTTTCGCGATCGCTGCGCTCAGCTGCTGGCGGACGTCCTGGTCGAGGGCTTCGCTCTTGGCCAACTCTGCACGCAACTGCTCCAACAATTCTCGTAGTTCTCGCTCTGGCATGGTTCCCGTTGTACTTCCCTAGCACTCCTGAGTGGCCAGAGAAACCGGCGCGTTCGCGCCGTTCACGCGTCAAGCCGGCGCACGCTACCGCCGCGCCGTTGGTCGCCGCCTCCGCGGCCGTCGCCGCACACCGTGTGCACGCCACCGAAGTAGACGTCCTTGACCGACCACCGGTTGAGCGGCCAGCGTTTTTCGAGCGCGTCGAGCGTCTCTTTGGCAAAACCCGGCTCGGCCTGCACCGCCTCGCCGTCCCAGTGAAGCCTGGGAGCGTCGACCGCTTTCTGTGGCTCCATCCCAAAGTCCAGCGCGTTGCTGATCACCTGCAGCAAGGCCGTGCGAATGCGTTTGCTGCCGCCGCTACCGGCGACCAACCGCACGCGCTCCCCTTCGAGTACGATACAGGGAGACATCATCGAGGCCACGCGCTGCGCCGGTGGATCTCGGTGGAAACCTTCGGGGTGAAGATCGTCCTCGCCCATCATGTTGTTGAGCATGATGCCGGTCGCGGGCCCCACGTAACCCGAGCCTTCGCCGTTGGAGGTCGTCATGCTCGCGACGTTACCCGCCGCGTCGCACACGCTGACGTGCGTCGTGCCGCCGCTAGCAATGCGTACCGCCTCGCGCCTGACGGCCAGGCCGGCGGCATCGAGTTCGGCCGCGCTGCAAACGCCGCGCTCACGCAACCGCTCGGTTTCACACATCACCGCAACCAGCAGCGACGCGTGCCGTGGCGAGCCGAAGCCGAGGGCCGCCGGTTCGAAGCCAGCCAAGAGTTCGAGCGAGAGCGCCAACAGCCCGCCGCCGAGCGCGGGCCGGGGGTTGGTTAGAATCCGCCAATCCCGATAGTCCAGCGCAAGCGGCGCGCGTTCGATCACCCGATAAGCGGCCAGATCGGCCTCGGTCAGCAATCCGCCGCCGGCGCGCATGTCGCGCGCAATCTCGCGCGCAATCTCTCCTCGATAAAAGTCCTCGGCAGCCCCGTCGGGAAGTCGCGTAAGAAAATCGGCAAGCGCTTGGTTGCGAACAAGAGTTCCGGCCTGCGGGTACTCGCCGTCGGGCATCATCAACTCGCGTCCGCTTTCCTCGAGCGTCATGATCGGCCGCAGCAAGTCGAGAAAGTAGGCTTGCTGCTGCGTCAGACGCACCCCCTCGCGGGCAAGCCGAATCGCCGGCTGCAGAACCTGTCGAAGCGGATGGCAACCGAAGCGGCGGTGGGCGTGCAGCACGCCCGACAGCGTTCCCGGCACGGCAAGCGCAGCTCCACTTCG
>CAZJCO010000177.1:0-6444 GCA_964544375.1 uncultured Myxococcales bacterium | reverse complement strand
CTCGCGCGCAACCCACGCGGCAAACGCGGTCAGCATCGATACACGCTCGAGGACTTCGGCCTCGATGCTCGGCGCGACGGTCCGCGTTTCGATGCCTATCGCGAGCGTTTCGGCATTCGTCCGGAGGCCGCGGCCAACGCCTAGGAAAACGTCGTCGCCGGGTCGAGCAAGGCGACCGTCTTGCGCCACAATCGGCCGCCGTTTCGACACGAGCCGGCGTCTGCGCTAGGTCCTGTGCAATATGAAAACAGCTTTCCCCTCGGCAGATCTGCCGCTGCAAGGTGTGCGCGTGGTCGACACCGTCTGCGAGCGCGGCGAACTTGCCGGCCGACTGCTGGCCGACCTCGGCGCCGAGGTCATCCGCATCGAGCCACCCGGCGGCTCGAGCTCGCGTCGGCTGCCTCCGCTGGCGCCGGGCAGCGAAGGCAGCCTTCACTTCGCGCTGCGCAACGCCGGCAAGAAGAGCCTTTGCCTGGATCTCTCCGCGGCCGGCGACCGCGCCCATTTTAGCGATTTGCTCGCACGCGCCGACGTCTGGCTCGACGACGGCGAGTTGGCGGGCGCCCAACCCTGGAGCGAGGCCGAACGCGCACAACGATGGCCGCGGCTAATCGTCGCAACCATCAGCGATTTCGGAAGAACCGGTCCCTACCGAGACTACCTCGGCAGCGATATGATCGGCGTCGCCATGGGCGGCATGCTGTATCGCGCCGGGGTTCCGGAAAAACCGCCGGTCGTGCCGCCGGGCGTCCTCGGCTACGACGCGGCCGCGGTCTCGGCGGCGTTTGCGGTGATCGTCGCCTTTCTGCAACGCGAGCAATGCGGAAGCGGCCAGACGATCGACGTCTCCGTGCAGGAGGCGGTCGCCTGCCTGGCCGACTGGAGCGTGCCGTTGTTTTCCACCCTCGGAATGTTTCAACACCGCGAAGGGGCCGGCAGCTACCCACTCTACCAATGCCGCGACGGCTGGCTGCGCATGATGATTTTCTCCAAGCGTCAGTGGCGCGCGCTGCTCGACTGGATGGACCGCCCCGAATCCTTGTCCGATCCGTCCTTGCTCGAATACTGGGGGCGCTTTTCTCAGCGTGAACTGATCGACCGAGAGATCGGCAAGTTCTTCGCATCATGGGACAAGGAGGCTGCCTGCAGCGAAGCCCAGCGGCGCGGCCTCGCCGCCACGCCGCTGCTGCGGCCGGCCGAGGCGATCGACAATCCGCACACGCGCGCCCGAGGCAGTTTCGTCACGCGCGAAGTCCTGCGAGACGTCAACGCGAAGGTGGCGGCCGGATTCTTCGTCATCGACGGTGAACGTGTCGGCCCGCGCGGTCGCGCTCCGGAGACCGACGAGCACCGCGAGCAGATCCTCGGCTGCTTGTCGCAAGAATCTGCCCGGCCGCAGCGCGTATCGCGCGCCGGCGAGAGTGCCGCCTTGCCGTTCGAAGGCCTGCTGGTTCTCGATCTGGGAACCGGCGTCGCCGGCCCGGAAGTCGGACGGCTGCTGCTCGACTATGGTGCCGAGGTGATCAAGATCGAGTGGGGCGAGACACCCGACTTCGTTCGGACGGTCATCCCGGGGCCCTCGAACGCACCGTTTACTTCTTCGAACCGCGGGAAGAAGAGCTTCGGCGTCAACCTGAAAACCGAGCAAGGCCAGCGGCTCGTGCGCCGGCTCGCCGCCAAAGCCGACGTCTTGATCGAGAACAGCGCCGTCGGCGTCCTGCAGCGCCTGGGCCTCGCCCACGACGAGCTGCGCCGCCTCAACCCACGGCTGATCATTTTCTCGACCCGGCTCTTGGGATCGACCGGGCCTTGGAAGGAATGGATCGGCTACGGCCCCAACGTCCATGCGGTAAGCGGCCTACAATACCTTTGGAACTATGCCGAAGACGCCGGCACGCCGGCGGGTTCGACCAATATCCACCCGGACCATTACGTCGGACGCCTTGGAGCGTTGGCCGTCGCGGCGGCGCTCTACCGGCGTGCGCGCAGCGGAAGCGGCAGCCACATCGACGTCGCACAGTTCGAAGTCCTGCAGCAGCTGATCGGTGATCTTCTGGCCTGCGAGAGCCTGCAGGCCGGAAGCGTCGAACCGCGGGGCAACGACTCTGCGCTGGGCTTTCCTTGGGGCGTCTACCCCTGTGCGGGCGACGACGAATGGTGCGCGATCACCGTGCGCCAGCCGGATCATTGGCGGGCTTTGTCGAGCGTACTCGGCCGCCCCGAGTGGGCCGCAGACCCGGCTCTGGCCGATGCCAGCGGTCGCCGCAAGGCGGCGGAGGAAATCGAGGCCGCCATCCGGGCGTGGACCCGAGAACGCGAACCTTTTGACGCCATGGACGCGCTGCAATCGGCCGGCGTACCGGCCGGCGTGGTCGAGCACCCCGCGCATCAAACGCGCGATCCACACCTGATCGAGCGGGGATTTTTCGAATCCGTCGAGCAACCCGCTCTTGGAGCAGTGACGCTCGAAGGCGCTTGTTTTCGGGCCTCAGGCATCAAGGCGCGGCCGGCGGGGCCGGCGCCGCTGCTCGGCGAGCATACGCGCGAGATCTGTCGATCCTTGCTCGAGCTAGGCGAGCGAGAGACCGACGACCTCATCGCTGCCGGAGTTCTCGAAGAATCCTCCGCCTGACGCCGGTACAAGAGTGAACGCCGGCGTCGCGGCTTCCTGCAAAGCCCTGTTGCACGCGCGCCGCGGGCCACCGATAATTCCCGCATCCCTCGCTTGCGCGTCGCACCGATCCTCCGCTTTGATCTACAATGAAGGGCGGCCCTGGCCCGGCGGTGGCACCGATTTTCGAGCCGCTAGAACGCGCGTTAGGAGTTGAAACGATGACCATCGAAGAACGGTTGGAACGCTTGGAACGAAAGTACCGTCGGGTAGTCACGGCACTCACCGTAGTGCTTCTGGTCGGCGGCGGCCTTCTGGCCCTCGGCGCGCGCGCGACGGATGTCGACGTCATTCGTGCAAAACGTCTCGAAATCGTCGATGGCGGCAACCAGGCACGCATCGTCCTCGACGTTCCCGGCGGTCAGGGGCGCCTGACGACTTACGGTCCCGACGGCAATCCGCTGGTGCTGCTCGGCGCGACCGAAGACAGCGAGGGCGTGATCAACACCTTCAACCGCACCGGCAGCGACCTGGTCAGCATCACCACGACGCGCGAGGGCGAGGGCGTCGTCTCAACCTACAACGGCAAGGGCCAAGAGATGGTCGAACTCATCACGACCGAGAACGGCCAGGGCGCGGTCTACACTTACGACGGCGACGGCACTCAGCTGGTACGGCTGATGGCGACGACCGAAGGGCACGGCGCGATCTCCACCTACGATGACAACGGCGAAAAACTCGCGGGGATCATGGCTACCGAGGACGGTCAGGGAGCCTTCTCAACCTACGACGGCAACGGCCACCCGCTCGTCGGAATCCTCGCGACCAAGACGGGGCAAGGCGCCTGGGTCACCTACGACAGCCGCACGGGCAGCGAGATCGTCAAGATCATCGGCACGATGGACGGTGACGGTGCGCTGGCGACCTACGCGCACGACGGCAAGAGTTCGGTGGTCATCAGCTCGACCCCGCAGGGCCAGGGCGCGGTCTTCGCTTACGACGCCAAGGGGCAGCGCTCGCTTGCAATCGTCGCACCGGCCGGCGGCGAACCGGCGATCACGACGTTAACGCCCTCGGGCAGCGTGCGCGCGGCCTGGCCCTAGGGCCGGTCGGCCGCCGGACCTCCGCAGCCAAGCCGTCGCGCCGGCTCAGGGGCAGGTCGGCTGGAATGGAAAGTCGTGCGCCGGACAGGCCGACGCGCGCTGCTTGACGCAGATGATCTCCAGCTTGACGTTCAGGTGCAAAGTCCCGCCGTTGCAGGAACCCGACTTGATCGAGAAGTCCACGTTCGTCGGCGAGGCCTGGATCAAATTTTTCATGTCCGTCGGCGTGGCGATCTCCGTCGACCCGTTACAGAACCTCAGAGCGGACCTCGTAATCCCGAGCGCGCTAAACGTCTGATCGACGGACGGACCGGAAACCGACAGCCGCGTCCGCAGATCGAAGCGCTGGCGCCACTCGACGCACCAATCTTTTCGGTAGGTGGCCGCGCGCGGCATCACCAAGACGCTGCCGAAATTGTCTTGGTTCGGCGAACACAGCTCCGGCCCGTGTCCTTGCGGGGTGTTCGTAAAGAAGTCCCTCATGCTGGTAGGAAAGGGCTCACAACCGACGAGTGCGTTGCTACGACTTGGATCCCAAGAAATGTCGTTTTGCCCGAGCGTGTTGTCTCGCTTGGTCAAGCCGCAAATCTCGGTGAATCCTTGAGGATCGTACTGGCTGAAATTCACCAGCAACAAGGCGAAGTCGGTTCGGCTCAGGGTACCCATGAAGGCGGTGTCCGAGGGCAGCGTATCACGGCCGAGACAGGGGGAGACGTCAGGGAAATCTCCCTGCACGAGCCCCGGTTGACCGCCGGGAAGAGTCGTGGTGGTGCTCGTCGTAGTCGTGGTACTCGTCGTCGTTGTCGAACACGGGCACTGCAAGACGACGGGCTGGCCTACGGCGCGTTTGAGGCAAAGCAGGGCATCGGTTGCCGTCGTGCGGCCCGAGGCGGTCGGCTGACAAACGCACTCGGGCACACAGGAGACCGCACCGACGGCCGCCTTGAGGATGAACAGGCAGTCGCTCGCGGTCGGCCCGGACCCCGTCGAGACGGGCTGGGCGCAGTCGCCGTTGGCCGCGATCGACGGCCGAACGATTGCAACGGTCAAAGTGCAGACCACGACGCCTGCGGCGAAGATTCGTCCCAGAGTTCTCATGAAGCGCCTCCCCGACTGACATTGTCCTGAAATTCGCTCAAAATCACAACACCGTGCCGACCTTTTCCAAGCTGCGCCGAGCAAGCGTCGTTATCGCCGCGCTTCAACTGGCCAGCCTGCTGTTTCTTCCTCGACTCAGTTGGGTATCCGAGCTGCGCGGCCGGTTCTTGCCGGAAGACCCCGCAGGCGCCGCGCTCGCGCGGGAGTCCGCGTTGTTCGGCGCAGGCGATCACGTAGCAATCCTGGTCGAAGCTCGGCACGCTTTCGAAGACACTACGCTTGTCGAACAGACCCGCCGCTGGCAAGCGCAACTCCGATCGATCCCTCAAATCGCCGACGTCATCACCTTCCTGGATCTTCCGACGGTCGTCTGGGACGAGACGGACGCTTGGCACACCGAACCGATCGGCGCGGCAAAACACCCGTTGCAAGAAGCTGCCGGTCACCCGCTCGCCCGCAAAGGATTCTTCCGGCGCGACGGCAACGGGATGCTGCTCTTCGTCAAACTCGAGCCGGGCAGCGCCGATCTCGTCCCCGATTTGCGAGGTATTCGCGACCAGCTACGCACGTGGATCGCCAAGACGAGCGGCCCCTACCAATTGACCTTGGCCGGCGGCCTGCGCTTCTTTCATCTGACCAGCATCGAAGAGGCCGCAAGGGACGTGGCCGTCTTATCCCTACCGATTCTTCTCGCCTGCTTCGTCATCCTCACTTATGCCTTCTCCGCCGGCCACGCCGCGCTGATTATCGGTCTCGGCATTCTCAATATAGCCAGCACCCTGGGGCTCGCCGGTCTGATGGGATGGCATCTGAGCCAGTTCAGCACGATTGCGGTTCCCGTCGTCTTCGTAACCAGCCTGCTCGACAACGTCCATATCGCGTTCGTACACCGTCGAAGAAGGCACGCCGGGGACGACCCGGCAGCGGTCGCCGAGGCCACCTTTGCGCGGCTATTCATGCCCTGCTTGTGGACTTCGCTGACAACCGCCGCCGGCTTCGGCGCGCTAATCTTCAGTACGATTCCTAGTGTGCGTCAGTTCGGATGCTTGTGTGTGGCGGGCAGCGTTTGGGCCTTGCTCTCTTCGTTCGCGCTGCTGCTTCCTTCTCTTGGCGCGCTACGCGGAAGCCTCGCACCCAAACGCGATCGCGCCCGCTTCCTGACCGAGCGTGCGGCGAGCGCCGGTCGACCTCGATGGATCGTCGCACTAGCCGCGACACTTGTGCTAGTTAGCCTGCCCGGGCTTTCGCGCTTACGCTTTCGTGCCGACTTCCCGCGGCTCTTCGGCAACGACCATCCAACGACCCGGCTGCTCGACCGGATCGAACGCGAATGGACCGGAATCGCAACGGTATCTTATCTGCTCGAGCCGCGACCGGGAGTCACGTGGACCGATCCCGAGGTCGTCAGCCGTCTGCGCGATTTCGTCGGGCTGCTCGGTTCGCGTGAACTGATCACCGCGGTTAGTTCGCCGGTCGATCTGATCGCACTGGGCAGACAGTCCTTCGTCCGCCGTTTCGGCCGCCTTCCTTCACGAGAAGAATCCTCCCGTCTGATCGACGGACTTCTGCGGGCTCCGATTTCGGCTACCCAGCGTAGCGCGCTGGCCGAATGGATTGATCCAAGCAGTCGAA
>CAZJCO010000176.1:0-6517 GCA_964544375.1 uncultured Myxococcales bacterium | reverse complement strand
GTTGTACGATAGCTCCTTGCCCTGCAGCACCTTGGCCGACGCGATCGCCGGGCCTTCGACTACCGCACTGCGGTAGAACGCCGCTTCTTGATGCGGATTTTCGCCATAACGAAGGGTCTGCACCAAATGCCACTGCTGGTGAACCGTTTGCCCGAAGCGCTCGCCTTCGCGAGCGCCCAAATAGTCGGCGATCATGCCGTCGTAGGACGCGGTCAAGCGAAAGGCTTTGACGGCCAGCTCTCGGCGCAGCGCCGCGCCGACGTTGCCGCTCGAGCGGAGTTCGTCGAGCACCCGCGGGTAGTCGGCCGGATCGACGACGATGGCGACGTCGCCGTGGTTCTTCGCTGCCGAACGCACCATCGACGGACCACCGATGTCGATGTTCTCGATGGCTTCTTCGTCGCTACAGCCGCGCGCCGTGACTTCGGCAAAGGGATACAAATTGACGCACACCAAATCGATCCAGTCGATGCCCTGCTCGGATACCTGCCGCCGGTGGCTCTCGTCGCCGCGGCGGCCGAGAATGCCGCCGTGAATCTTCGGGTGCAGCGTCTTCACGCGCCCGTCGAGAATTTCGGGCGAGCCGGTGTGCTCGCTCACATCGACGACCTCGATGCCCGCCGCGCGCAAGCTGCGTGCGGTGCCGCCGGTCGACAGAATGGCGACACCAAGGTCGGCCAAGCCACGCGCGAAGTCCTCGATTCCAGTTTTGTCGCTGACGCTGATCAGCGCTCGTTCGATCCGCCTGCTCACGGTTCCTCCTCGTATTCGTAGATGCGCTGGACGCGCTCGCCGACGCGAGCGACCAGCTCGTACGGGATCGTCCCGGCACGGGCGGCAACGTCTCCGGTATCGAGTCCCTTCCCCCAAAGTACCGCACGGTCTCCGAGTGCGACCGACAGACCGGTCACGTCGAGCATCGTGTGGTCCATACACACCCTTCCGATCACCGAACAGCGGCGGCCGGCGATCAACGCCTCCCCGAGATTCGAAAGCGCTCGCGGGTAGCCGTCGGCGTAGCCGCAGCGCAGCGTCGCCACGCTCGTCGCGCGGCGGGTATAGAACGTATGGCCATAGCCAATGCCTTCGCCCGGGCCAAGCTCGGCCACGCGCACGACCGGCGCCTCGAACGTCATCACCGGACGCAGATCGGCCGCTCCGGCGAGCGCCGGGTCGGGCAAGAGGCCGTAGAGCATCAGTCCCGGGCGCACCAAATCGAGCTTGGCCTCAGGACGCGTGAGGACCGCTGCGCTGTTCGCCAGATGGCAGGGCAGACGGCGACCGATCGCGCCGGCCACCTGCTCGGCGGCCTGCGACAGGCGCTCGAGCTGCCCCTGGGTGACTTCGGTGGTCACCGATTCCGCCATCGCAAAGTGCGAGCATAGGGCCACCGGCTGCAATCCCGAGAACGCCTCGAGCGAAGCGACAAACGGAGCAGCCTCGCCGGGTAGCACCCCGAGCCGATGCATGCCGGTATCGACTTTGACGTGGACGGCAACTTGCCGCCCGCAGGCCGAGGCCGCCGACGATAGCGCTTCGGCCAGTTCGCGCTGCCACAAAACCACCTCGACGCCCAAGCGGGCGGCCCGCCGCGCCTCGGCCGGGACGAGGCCGCCGAAAACGACGATACGGGCTCCCGCGGCAACATCGGTCAGCGCCTCGGCTTCGTCGAGCGTGGCGACGCCGAAGACCCGGCAGCCGGCGGCCGAGAGTGTTCGCGTCACCTGAGCCGCCCCGTGGCCGTAGGCGTTTGCCTTGACCATGGCCAGGACCTGGCTGCGCCCGGCGGCCAAACCGACGACCTGGGCGTAATTGTGCTCGAGTGCGGAGAGATCGATGCGGGCGCGCGGGGTACTCGACGACACATGGGCAGATAGCAAGCGATTCCTCAGTTGTAAAGGATTTTTGGCAGCGCTATCCCTCCTGCGGTGAACGTGCGGATCAACGGCGAGGATCACGAGCTCGCCAAGGGCAGCACCCTCGAGGCCCTGGTCGCGCAGCTCGGCCTGACCCGGCGGCGCCTGGCGGTCGAACTCAACCGCACGGTCGTGCGCCGCGACCAGTGGGGGCAAACCGAACTCCACGAGGGCGACCAAATCGAGATCGTCCATTTCGTAGGCGGCGGATGATCGCGACATTTCGACGCTGCTGCGCGCCGGGCGGAGACTTCGGCAAGGCAAGGACACATCGGTGAAGCAAGATCACGGGTTCGAACTAGCGCGGCGACGTTACAGCTCACGGCTGATCGTGGGAACCGGGAAGTACGTAGACTTCGAGCAGACCCGCAGGGCCGTCGAGGCTTCGGGCGCGGAGATCGTCACCGTCGCTGTGCGACGCGTGAATATTACCGACGCGGACCGGGAAAATTTGCTCGACTACCTCGATCCGGAGCGCTACACCATCCTGCCGAACACCGCCGGCTGCTACGACGCCGAGGAGGCCATCCGCACCTGTCGCCTCGCGCGTGAGGCCGGCATCGGCAAACTGGTCAAACTCGAGGTCATCGGCGACGACAAGACCCTGATGCCCGACGTCCCGGCGACGATCGAAGCCGCGAAGGTGCTGGTCGCCGAGGGATTCGACGTGTTGCCGTACGTCAACGACGATCCGATCACCTGCCGCCGCCTCGAAGACATCGGTTGTGCGGCGGTCATGCCGCTGGCGGCACCGATCGGTTCCGGTCTCGGAATTCGCAACCCGACCAACCTTCGCATCATTCTCGAACAGTGTTCGCTACCGGTCATCGTCGATGCCGGCGTCGGTACGGCTTCGGATGCCGCGCTGGCGATGGAGCTGGGTTGCACTGCGGTGCTGATGAATACGGCAATCGCCGGCGCCGACGAGCCGCTGCTGATGGCGCGCGCCATGCGCTTGGCGGTCGAAGCCGGACGCGCGGCCTACCTCGCCGGGCGGATTCCAAAGAAGCTCTACGCCACGGCCTCGTCACCGATCGACGGCCGCGTCGGCGACTGAGCCTCGGCCGGCCGGAGCGTTGGCCTCGCTGCCACAACCCTCGCTCTGTCTCATCACCGACGAAGAGATGGAAGCCGAGCGCATCGCCGACACCGTTGCCGCCGCCTGCAGTGCCGGCTGCCGCTGGGTGCAACTCCGTCATCGGCGCCTGAGCGACGTCGAACTGCTGCGGCTCGCGCGCGAACTGCGGCGGATTTCGAGCGAGTGCGGCGCGCGCCTCACGGTCAACGCTCGCCTCGACGTTGCCCTGGCCGCCGGCGCCGACGGCCTGCATCTACCGGCCTCGGGCATCGGTGCCGACATCGCACGCAAGCTATTGCCGTCGCCCCTCTCAATCGGCCGCTCGACGCACGACCCGGAGGAAATCGCCGCGCTCGCGGAGCAGCCGATCGATTACCTCCAGTTCGGACCGGTGTTCGCAACGCCCTCCAAGACACGCTTTGGACCGCCGCAAGGACTCGAGCGGCTACGCGCCGCCGCGGCGGCGGCCGGTCGCCGTCCGCTCATCGCCGTCGGCGGCATCGACGCCCGACGAGTCGCTGCGCTGCTGGAGGCCGGAGCGTCGGGCGTTGCCGTCATTCGTGCGGTCTCTCGCGCAAGAGACGTGCGAGCCGCGACCGCGGCTTTGCTCGACGCCCTAACCTCTAACGCTCAAGCAGAGCGAACCTGATTCCGTCTGACGATGTTGCAGAAGAAATCGGCGCCGGGCCTGCCCATTTACCCGGCGCCGTTCCACATAAGCTGAGGCGTGCCCCGCCTCAGTGGACAGTGTGTTCGGGCCCGTCGAGGACCCCGAGAATCGTGAGGCTGTCCATCGCCTCACTGAGATGGTAGAGGATGTACCAGCCGTCTACGGCCAGGTAATAGCAGCCGCGGGCGTCTTCGAGCATCACCGCACCTTCGGGACAGGGCTCGTCGGCCAGGTGCAGGATGGCTTCGCTGACGTGCTCGACAGCGCTCTGCGGCACCATTTCGATTTCTCGATAGGCGCTGTAGGTCATCGCTAACTCGAGGTTGCTTTGCCCTTGCTGCTGCATGCCAAATGCTCCTTGCCTTGTTACCGTCCTCTGCGGCCGCGTCGCGACCCCTTGCTCCGGTTCTGGAACTTGCAACCCGCGTGCCATTTTCCCCCTGACGCAATCTCCAAATGACGCGGACTTAGCCGGCGCGTGTGGCGCCGGTAGCGTCACGATCCGGACACCGCGAACACGACGGTGCGCTGATTCGCGCCGCGGCCGGGACTCGTGTAGGGACAGTGCCGGATGAGCGCTTCTGCTTTGTTTCAAGAAAAACTCCCTTTTCGCGCTACCGGTCCCTTTCGCTCGGTGATCGAAGCCGGCGAACTCGGAATCGATCCGGCGCTTCTCGAGCTGCTGGTTGCCGATGGTCCCCTTTGCTTTCTCGATTTCGAGGCGACCGGACTCGACGCCCACAGCGATGCGTTGATCGAAGCCGGTGCCGCAATCGCGCGCAGCGGTTCCGGGCAGATCGAGGTTTTCAACAGCTTCATCCACACCGGCCTCCAGCTGTCGCCGTTCATCAAACGTCTGACCGGTATCGAGCAGAGCGATATCGACGAGGCACCTGGTTTGACCGAAGTGGCGGCGGCACTCGATGCCTTCATTGGCGAGACACCGGTGGTCGCGCATAACGCGGCGTTCGAAAAGAGTTGGCTCGCGGCATCCGTCAGCAGCCGGTTCGCCGACCATCCTTTTCTCGACACCTTCGACCTGCTGGCGATCGTCTACCCGGACTCGCCCAACATGAAGCTCGACACCTTCTGTCGTGCCAAATTGCGACGCAGCGAACGGCACCGCGCGCTTGACGACGCTCTCGATACGCTGCGCTTGGTGGCCAACGTCTTCGCCGAATCGAGAGACGGCAGTCCGGCGGCCAAGAACGCCTGCCTCGCCCTGCAACGTTTCATGCCGAGTTCGCCGTGGCGCGCGCGACTGGCGCGAGCGCCCGAGAGCGAACTCCGGGCCGCCGCGGCCGAACCGGCCGCGCGCCCTGCGGCGCAGTCGCTGTCGCCGGTCCCCTTCGACTTTGACGCGATCGCGGCGCGGCTCGGCGACGAACGCGCGGCGGCGAAACTGATTCCAGATTACGAGCAGCGGCCGGAGCAGCTCGCGCTCTTACGACACGTCATCGACGGCTTCGACGGCAAGGACCGCAAGACGGTACGCATTTGCGAAGCCGGCACCGGCATCGGCAAGACCCTCGCCTATCTCGCCGCGGCAATCCCGTTTGTGCGGGAAACCGGCTCGCAGGTCATTATCTCGACGTCGAGCAAGCTATTGCAGCGCCAACTGATCGAGAAGGACATCCCGGCAGCCGCGCGCCTGCTCGGACACAACGACCTGCGATATACGCTGATGAAGGGGCGCGCCAACTACCTCTGCCGCGCGCGCCTCGACCGTTTCCTCGACCGCGAGGCGAGCCTCGTCGGAGGACCGAACAGTTTTGCAACCGCACTGTTGGCAGCGTTTGCCAGCAGCGCCGGGCACGGCGAGGTCGACCGCATTCCGGGCGTTCTCTACCAGCTGCATCCGCAACTCGAACGCTGCCGCCGCGAGGTGGTCAGCGGAGACGCGTCGGAGTGCAAACGAGACGTCTGTCAGAAAACCCGCGGGCACTGCGTTTTTCGCGAGGCCAGGAACCGTTTGGAAAGTGCCGAGATCATCGTCGTCAACCACGACCTGTTGCTGCGCTGGCCGCGGGATTATCCTGAGCTCGAGCATCTCATCATCGACGAAATCCACGATCTCGCCGAACGCGCCGATGCCGCGTATGCTCAAACCGCCGATGGCGTCGAGATCCGCCATCGCCTCGAATCGCTAATCTCGGAGAAACGCGAACACCGCGGGGCGGGCGACGAACGCATCAAGGCGTTGGCCGAAGAGGCACTGCGTCTGGTACCGGCGGTCGGCGCCGAAGCGCGTGCGGTCGTCGGAGAGGAACGCGGAAATTACGGGTTTCGCGACGAGTTGGCCGTACCCGCCAATGGACCGGGACCGACTTGGAGCGCGTTGATCGACTACTGCGGCGAGCTGGCGTCGCGCCTCTCCGAGTTAGGGCAGCGCCTCGCCGATCTCATCGAAAGCGACGACCACCCGGCGGCCGGCGCCGCGGAGACGTTGATCGACGCCGCCTCCGTCATCCGCCAGAGCCTGCCGCTACCGAACGAGGACTTCGTCTGCCGCTTCCGGGGCCTCGGCCGGCGCAGCGACGAACAGTGGCGCCTGGTGGCCACACCGATATCCCCCGCGGCCGATTTTCAGTTCGAGATTCTCGACCGTGTTCGCAGCCTGTTCGGCACCTCGGCCACGGTCGCGGTCGGCAGTGACGCACGCGGCGCGCTCGGTTCGCTAGAACTCGAAGAGCGCGCCGCCGGCCGCTACCGGCTCGCACACACCCTCCCCGGCGCCCTCCGCACACGGAGGAGCGAGGTGACGCTCGCCCTGTTCGACGTCGTGGAGCAACTCCCGGACCACCGCGTCGTCGGCCACGTCCAGGGACAACCGGTGATCGCGCTTCAGCGCCA
>CAZJCO010000175.1:0-6566 GCA_964544375.1 uncultured Myxococcales bacterium | reverse complement strand
ATGCTGGGGTCAAGCGCGCGGTGGGGGCGCGCGTGCGCGTCTCCGCGCACGCCCGCGAGCGCAAATTCGGCGGCGCGCTCGAGCGCCGAAAGCGGGGCGCGCTCGACCAGCGCGCGCCAATTTGCGGGCAGCCGCCGCATACCGCGCTCCAGCGGCTCGCCGATCATGCTCGTCAAACGCACCGCGAGACTCGGACTCTCGAGCAACATTTTGGCGTAGCTCAAGGCCACGCGATCTTCGGCGCTCAACGGCACGACTGGCAACTCTCTGGCAGCAAGCGTAGCCAAGTCGCCGAGCACAGTCACCCGCAGCCGCCCGGCGACGCCGGGCGGCCCCTCGGAGCGCCGCCGGCGTTCGCGTCGGACGACCGCTCGGCTACCCTGCTGCGGCGAGGGACAAGCTGTCTGGGAGGACGCCAACCATGATCAAAGGAAGCTGCCTGTGCGGAGCCATTGCCTACGAAGTCGACGGAGAAGTCGGGCCGATGGCGGATTGTCATTGCTCGATGTGCCGCAAGCACCACGGCGCCACCGCGGTCACCTATCTCGGTGTGAAGACGGCCAACTTCCGCTGGACCAAAGGCGAAGAGATGCTGGGGATCTACCAATCGTCGCCGAAGGTACGTCGCGGATTCTGCAAGACCTGTGGCTCGAGCCTGCCGGTCCCCGATACGGCCGACGAGACACTCTATTTTCCGGCCGGCACGCTCGACGACGATCCCGGCGAGCGCCGCGCGGCGCATATCTTCATGGCTTCACGCGCTCCGTGGGACGAAGTCACCGACGGACTGCCCTGCTTCGACGAGTATCCGCCGGGCATGGAAGGCTGAGGCACGAACTCCGACCGAGCGGATTCGCGTTACGCCACCACTTGCTCGGCGCGCAGCGTGGCAATTTCACGGGTCGAGTAGCCCGCCTCGGAGAGGATCACGTCCGTATGCTGCCCGCGCGCGGGCGCCGGAGACGGCTCGGCGAGCGGCGTTCCCTCGAAGCGCGCGGCCGCCAGCGTCTGCCGCAGGCGGCCGCCCTCGGGGTGCTCGGACTCGAACAAGCACGCGTTCGCTCGTACCTGCTCGTGCTCGTGCACCTCGTCGAGCGAAAGGATCGGCGCGTGGGCGACGTCTTCGTCGGTCAAGCGCCGGCACCACTCGGCCGTGCTGCGCGTCGCCAGGCGCTCGGCCAAGGTCTCGCGCAGCAGGTCCATGTTGAGCATACGCGCAAGCGGCGTGGAGAGCCGATCGTCGTCGATCAGGTCCTCGCGCTCGATCGCGCGGCAAACGCTTTGCCACTCGGCATCGGTCAATCCGGCCAAGGTGAGATAGCCGTCGCTCGTTCGGTAGACGCGATAGATCGTACCGATCGGCGGAATGCGCATGACGTCTTCACCGAGGAAGGTCTGGTTCATCATGCCGTCGGGCCAAAAGAAGGCCAGCGCCACGTCGAGCATGGACACGCGCAAAAGCTGACCGCCTGCTCCGCGCTCGCGCGCGAGTAGCGCGGCAGTGACCGCCTGAGCTACGGTGTAGGCCGTCGCCTTGTCGATCGCCAAATTGCGCACGAGTTCAGGCTGGCCGCTTTCGGGATCGGTCTGCGCCGCCGCCATACCGCTGAGTGCCTGAACGACGTTGTCGTAAACCTTGCGTTCGGCGAGCGGACCGCTCCAACCGAATCCGCAGATCGAGACGTAGATCAGATCCTCCACCATCTTGCGCAGCGCCTCGTAACCGAAGCCCATCCGCTCGATCACGCCGGGGCGGAAGTTCTGCAAGAAGACGTCCGAACGAGAAACCAGACGGCGCAAGACATCCTTGCCCTGCTCTTGACGGAGATCGATGATGATCGCGCGTTTTCCGCGGTTGCAGTTGACGTACGTCGAGCTGACACCACCGCTGATCGCACCCAGAAGGCGAGTCGGATCGCCGATGCCCGGCGCCTCGACTTTGATCACGTCGGCACCCTGGTCGGCCAGCATCATCGTCGCCAGCGGCCCGCTGATCACAGCCGTAGCGTCGAGGATTCGAATACCGGCAAGCGGCCCCTTCCCTGTCGTCTGGTTCATCGTTTTTTTCTCTCTCTTGGTCTCACTGCTGGCGCGCGCCGCGGTTCGTCATTGCAGTAATCGCGACGCTCTTGCATGATTCTCGGTGGCTGAGCGTATCGTGTGCGCCATGAGCAGGTTCGTCAAACGCATGTCGCTGGGAGCGTTTCCCTTCGTCGCCGTCGGCCTCGCCATCTGCTGGCGCGCTCTTCCGCGTGGTCCGCGGGATCCGATGCCCTACCAAGACTTTACCGGACGTTCGCGTGAACTCGTTCGAGCCTCCGACTACGCCGCGGCAACCGGCACGCCCTGGGCAACCGAAGCCGCGGTCACGATACTGGCGCGCGGGAGAAGCGCCTGCAACGCGGCCGTCGGCGCGATCACTGCGCGCGACAACGGCCGGCTTCTAGCCGGCGCCGGTCCGAGAGAGGAAACGACCGCGAGCAGACGTTAGAAAAGGCCCTACGAACATGTCATCGCAAGAGCGTGCCGAAGAAATTGAAGTCCGGATCCAAGCTTCTAGTAAGCTCTCGCCGGACGACCGCAAACAACTGCTCGCCCTGTTCGAGCGCAGCTACGAACAGGGCAATCCTCATTTTCTCGACCGCTCTCTCGAAGTGCTCGGCTTCGTCGGCATGGCGTTTTCCGGAAATCGCATGGTCGGCCTCGCGTTGGGAGAGACCCGCCGCATCGATCTACCGCGCCTACCCGATCAACTCGTGAGCCTGGCCGGTCTGGCTTGTATCGATCCGGAGTTCCGCCGTCACCACTTGTTCCTCGATCTGGCCCAACGTGCGCTGCTCTCCGGCGACCAGGGAACCGTGCCGATGGACGAAGAACCTCGCCTGGTATGCGGCCGCATGGCACACCCCGCCGCGCTGCGGACCATGGCGCAACTGCCGAGCGTCGTGCCCAAGCCGACGATCGAACCGACACCGTGGCAAAAAGAAATCGGCGCGGCGATCGCGAATGCGTATCGAGTGTACGACTTCGACCCGTCCACCTTCGTCTGTATCGGCGGCGGAACGCCGATTGGTTACCCGAAGATCGAAATCGAGGCGGAGCCCGACGAGTGGCAACTGTTCTCCCACGTCGACCGCAACCGCGGCGATTCCTTGCTCGCCGTCGCCTGGTACCCTGAGCCGCCGCCTAACTGGTAGCTTGCCGGCGCGAGCCGTTGCGAGCACGACCGTGCGACCGACAGGCCGAAGATCGGCGCGCGAGCGGCCCGAAACTGGTCGGCTCTGCCCAACACGCGAACGCTGCGGCAAGGACGATTCGCGCGGGCGTTGATCTCGTGTCATCATCCGCGCCGCCAAATGCCGCCGGCGCGCCTTGCTAGTGCGCGCCGCCGAATGAACCCGGAGAGCAATAGCTATGATCGACCTTTATACCGCCCCCACACCCAACGGCTGGAAAGCTTCCATTACACTCGAGGAACTCGAGCTGCCTTACGAGATTCATGTCGTCAACCTGATGGCAGGCGATCAAAAGAAGCCCGAGTATCTCAAGATCAACCCGAACGGCCGGATTCCGGCGATCGTCGACCGCGACGAGGACAATTTTGCGGTTTTCGAGTCCGGAGCCGTGATGATCTACTTGGCCGAGAAAGCCGGGCGACTGCTGCCAAGCGAGCGTCGCGCACGATCACGCGTGATCCAATGGCTCATGTTCCAAATGGGCGGTATCGGACCGATGATGGGACAGGCGAACGTCTTCTACCGCTACTTTCCGGAAAAGATCCCCTCGGCAATCGAACGCTACCAGAACGAATCACGGCGGCTATTCGAGGTTCTGAACGGTCGCTTGAGCGAAAGTGAATGGTTGGCCGACGACTACTCGATCGCCGACATCGCCAACTGGTCTTGGGTACGCACACACAAATGGTCCGGAGTGTCGGTCGAAGGACTCGAGCACCTCCAACGCTGGATGGACGCAATGCGTGAGCGCCCCGCCTGCCAGCGAGGCGTCGAGGTACCCTTCAAACTGCCCGATCTCGCCGAAGACGAGAAAGGCGCCGAAGAGTTCGCCAAGAACGCGCAGACAATTCTACAAAAGTAGTTCGCGTCGCTCAGCGCCTCGATCCCCAGCTTTCCCAGTAGGTCAGCTCCTTGGGTGGTATGCGCTTGGCCGGCTTGAACGTCTCTCCTTTGAAGTAGGCAACCGGCAGCAAGGCGGCCTGTGTATAGTCGTCGGGAATGCCGAGGATCTCGGCCGCGTCTTTCTCGTAGAACAAGTGGATCGTCGTCCATGCCGCGCCGAGTCCGCGTGCCCGCGCCGCCAGCATGAACGACCATGCCGCCGGCAGGATCGAACCGTAGAGCGATGCCGCGGCGAAGGTCGGCAACGAATCGGCCCGGCCCTTGATGCAGGGAATCACATAACACGGCGCCTTCTCCATGTTCTGCAGCAAATAAATCGAGGACTCCGTAACGCGGGGCCGCTGACTCGCGCGCGGATCGTCTTCCTCATACTCCGGCTGCGGCATGGCGATGTAGAGCTCCGCACCCTTGCGATAGAGATCGGCGAGCTGCTTCTTCTTCTCGGCATCGGTAACGACGAGGAAGGCCCATTGCTGCTGGTTCGAGCCGGTCGGTGCCTGGATTGCGATCTCGATGCAGCGCTCGATCACTTCGGGCTCGACCGGTCGCGTAAAGTCGAGGCGCTTTCTGACCGATCGCGTTGTCGTAAGCAGTTCGTCTACAACGGCAAGATCCATGATGTACTGTTCTCCTCCGGCTCTCTGTCTCTTTTGTAGGGTCTATGCTGCGCGCCACTCGCGGTCCGGACTTGGAGTGGGGTGAAGCGCTGGGCGTTGATATCAGCGGGAGAGCGAGAAGCCAATGTCGGTCGCCCGGCACCGCTCGGTTGCACTGGACCGGCTGCGCCGAGCCGTGGACAAGCGGCGTCAAGTATGCGAGGTTTTCCGCTGTTTCGCGCTCATTGTCGGAGGGGCCATGAGCAACAATAAGGAGGATCAACGTGCTCCCTATGGTTTTGCTCAGATTCGGCTTTGCGTGCTTCTTAGCTCTGCTTGGGTTTGCTCTGAGTCCCGCGGCCGCGCCCGCGCACGAACCCGTCGCCGGCCCCGACCAGCTCTTGCGGCACATCGAACCTGCCACTGCCACGCGCCCGAAAGACGCCAGTCGATTCGGCTCCGGCCGCGGCATCACCACGACGTTGCACGCGTTCGGCCGCGACTTTCTACTCGATCTCGAGCCATCTCGCATCGTTGATGACCCGGCCGGCCTCTATGAAGGAATCGTCCAAGGCGAAGTCGACTCGCGCGCCGCGATTTCTATCGACGGCATCCGCGTAGACGGTCTCGTCCGCATTGGATCGGAAATCTATTTCTTCGAGCCCGCCCAGCACTTCGATCCGCACGCGACGCCGAACATGAACGTTGCCTACCGTCTGAGCGACATCTCCACGGCCGTTCCCGGCGCCGACCCTCTTCGCCGCAGCCTACGACGGCGCGAACAGCTGCAACTCGGTCAAGTGGGACCGCAGCTCGGCGCCAACTTTCCCGCGCGCATGGATATCGCCTTGGTTGCCGACGACGAGTACTCGACCAAGCACGGGACCAACACCGAGCCGCGCATGCTCACGATCCTCAACATGGTCAACGCGATCTACTTGGACCAGCTAAAGATCCGTTTCCGGGTTACGCATCAGCAGGTCTTTCGCGGTGGCGATCCCTTCTCGGAATTCAACTCCGGAAATCTTTTCAGCAATTTCAAGAACGCCGCGACGGAATTCGGCTCCTGGCGGAGCCGCCAAAGCGGGGCCGCCAAGACGGCCGGCGTCGGCCACTTGTTTTCCGACCGAACGCTGGGGCTGACGAGCGGCGGTGCCGGCTTCGGCTTCATCAATACGCTGTGCAGCGCATCAAAAGGCGTGGCAATATCGACGACACCGTTTTTCAACTCCACGGGCTTTCATGCACTGATCGTCGAACACGAACTCGGCCACAACTTCGGCGCACCGCATGACGGAGAGTCCGGCTCCTGCGCCAGCGCACCGCCGGGCCACATCATGGCGCCGTCGGCTACCGGAACGACGTTCTCCGACTGCAGCAAGACGATCATGACGAACCGGGCGCAGGTCGCAGGCTGCGTCACCGACAACGTCCCCATGTCGACAACGACTACGAGCACCACGACAACCACCACGCTGCCGCCCGCTCCGTGCGCGCAGCCGCTGAGTTCCGGACCGGGACCGTCGGCAACCGATTGCCTGTTCATTCTCAAAGCAGCCGTCGGAGCCGTCAGCTGCTCACCGGCCTGCGTGTGCGCGCCCAAGGGCAACCTACCGCCCACCGCCACCGACGCGCTCATCTGCCTAAAGAACGCCGTCGGCTCCCCCGTGCCGCTCAACTGCCCTTGTTGACAGGGATAAGCACCTTTTCTAAGGGGTTGATTTTGTTGGGTCGGCGGTCGTACGAGGAAGGTATTACGTTTCGCCGGCGGCCTCTGTGCGTCGGCAGACTCGCCGTCAGAGTTCGTTCTGCGCGGAGTGTGGGGCCAGAC